>JAKJGQ010000056.1:0-6438 GCA_022704305.1 Thermotogae bacterium
GAAATATGGAAAAATATTCTGACTTCAAAACAGTATCTTTCGGCACTGTGGGGAAGCATACTGCTAGGAATATGTACCGCAACAGCTTCCACAGCCATAGGCTTTCTTTTTGCATTTGTTCTTACCAGGACAAATATAAAGGGCAAAAAGTTTTTCAGTGCTATGGCGACAATGCCCGTAATATCGCCGCCATTCTCGCTAACACTTTCAATAATACTGTTGTTTGGAAACAACGGTCTTATCACCAAACAGCTTTTGGGATTGCAAAACTTCAACATATACGGTCTGGGCGGACTTACTCTTGTACAGACCATGGGAATGTTTCCTATAGCCTATCTTACAATGGCAGGAGTAATGCAGGCCATCGACTCCACACTTGAAGACGCTGCTATGGATCTTAAAGCAAACAGATGGACTACCTTTAAAACCATAACTCTCCCGCTTGCAACTCCTGGACTTTTGAGCTCATGGCTTCTCGTTTTCACAAATTCCTTGGCTGATTTCGCAAACCCCTTGATACTTTCCGGAAATTATAGAGTTCTTTCGGTCGAGGCATACATAGAAGTTACCGGCATGAACAGACTTGGAAACGGAGCCGCGTTATCACTTCTGCTTCTTCTGCCGACGCTAACTGCGTTTTTTGTTCAGCGTTACTGGGTATCCAGAAAATCTTATGTTACAGTAACCGGAAAACCCTCCGGAAGAATGCGTGAACTGACCACAAAACCTGTAAAAGTTACCTTAGTAAGTATAATGAGCTTTATTGCAGCTTTTCTTATAGGCTTGTACGGAACGATAGTGGCCGGATGCTTTGTAAAAAATTGGGGCATAGACTATACCTTTACCCTAAATAATTTTAAGGAAGCACTTGAACGTGGAAAGGATGCTTTAATAGATACTGTAACCCTTTCTGCAGTAGCTACTCCCATAGCCGGTATACTGGCCATGATTGTAGCTGTTATTGTTGTAAGAAAAACATTCATCGGAAAGAAGGCTCTTGAAGTTCTTATAATGACTCCATTCGCTCTGCCGGGAACACTTGTGGGAATAAGCTATATACTGGCTTTTAATAAACCTCCTATAATTCTTGTCGGAACAGCCGCTATTATTATAATCAACTACGTAATACGTGAGCTTCCTGTTGGAGTCGAAGGTGGAATAGCCACATTGAAACAGATAGACCCGTCAATTGAGGAAGCTGCACAAAATCTTGGTGCAGATACCCCGACCATATTCAGAACTATCGTGCTGCCACTTATAAGACCGGCTTTTATTTCAAGCCTCTCTTATACTTTTGTAAGGTCTATGACAGCTGTAAGTGCTATAATATTTCTTATTTCGGCCAGATGGTACCATCTTACCGTACTTATCTACAACTTCTCAGAAAATCTGCGTTTCGGGCTGGCAAGCGTTCTTGCAACAACACTTATAGTGATCGTATTTGTTGCTTTCGGATTAATGCGGCTCCTTGTAAGAAAAAATGATAACCTTGAAAAAAACATAAGCGCTTGAGTGAGGTGCAGCTATGAATAAAAAATCTATTCCTGTTAAGTTGGACAAAGTTTGGAAAGTTTTTAAAGATCCGCAGGCAAAAAAAGATGTTGTCGCAGTTGAAAATGCAGACTTTACAATACAACCCGGTGAACTTGTAACTCTTCTGGGGCCTTCCGGCTGTGGAAAAACTACTACCCTTAGAATGATTGCAGGCTTTGAACTGCCTACCCAGGGAAAAATCCTGATCGGAGATTCCGATGTAACATATCTTGCTCCCAACCAAAGGGATACAGCTATGGTTTTTCAGAGTTACGGACTGTTTCCACATATGAATGTCTTTGAAAATGTCGCCTACGGTCTAAAAATACGTAAAGTTCCAAAAGATGAGATTAAAAAGAAAGTAACCGAGTTCCTAGGCCTTGTCGGTCTGGAGAATCTTGCGCAACGCTCACCATCAAGACTTTCTGGAGGACAGCAGCAGAGAGTTGCACTTGCACGGTCGCTTATAGTTGAACCTTCGGTACTTTTACTGGACGAGCCTCTTTCAAATCTCGATGCTTTACTTCGTGAACAGATGAGAGTAGAGATACGGAGACTTCAAAAATCTCTGGGAATAACCGCAGTCTATGTCACACATGACAGAGTCGAAGCTATGAGTCTTTCTGACAAGATCATTGTTATGAACAGCGGAAAGATTGTTCAGATAGGACCTCCTCATGAAATTTATAGAAATCCTGTATCAAAGTTCGTTGCGGGATTTATAGGAAAAGTGGCGTTTTTTCAGGCTCAGGTAATGGAGGTTTCAGATAAATGCACTGTAAAGATAAATGACGGAGTTTACACAATTTCCAGTTTTGACAGCAGTTTAAAGCCGGGAGACAGGTCAGTTATAATGTGCCGTCCGGAAGCACTGACCCTTTCAGAGCCTAAAAAAGGACTCATCGACGGAACTGTTGTCACTAACGTATATCTTGGAAACAGTGTAGAATCTTTCGTTAACACCGATATAGGAGAAGTACTTGTCCAGATTGATAATCCGGCAGAGAAAAGGATTTTCAAAGAAGGAGAAAGAGTTTCGGTTACATTCCTGCCTAATCTTACAAAAGTACTTAAAGATTCATAACCCAAAAATTTAATCCTCCCGTACAAATACGGGAGGATTTTTTAATTTATAGCTACACTAAAATATTTACAAGACCCAATCCCCATCTTTTGGCATCTTTATTGTTTTTACAGGTATCGTATATTGAACAGCTCATACAGCTGGTCTCAGTAAATGCATTCATAAGCTGCCACTTTGATAGTCTGTCTTCTTCAATACCTTCCTTTAAAGTTCCTACTGATTCCTGAGGCTTTCCTATCTGTAAAGCGCACTTATAAATATTACCGGATGAATCGACAATATAATGACCATCATACACAACGGCACAAGCAAGAGAAGGATTATAAACAGAGTAAGCATACTTCATTCCCATGGCAACAACTTTTTTCAGAGCATGTATGATACTGTCAAAATACTCACGTGCTCTTGAAAGCTCAGCACCATTGCGTGAAGATAGATAAATCTGAACTTTATCACCATATCCTGACTTTATAAGATCTTCAAAAAGACTTTTTACCTCGGCCCTTTCTATATTTTCATAATCTACCCTAAGTATGGTTTCCATTTTTCCACATACATTTTTTATATTTGAATAAAACTTTTCATAGCCAAAACTACTGTACTCATCATTTCCCAAGAGCATACAGTCAACTACTATCTGAACTCTTTTTACACCTATCTCCTGCAACCGCAATACATTGGCTTGGTCAAGGAGCACTCCGTTGGTTATTACTGTTGAAGAATAAAATATATTTTGTTCTATCTCATTCTTTAATGCCGAGGTTATTTCCTCCATTTTATCTATAGCAAGGAGAGGCTCACCTCCGAACCAGACTATATTAATGCCGTTATACTTATGTACATTATCTTTAAGAAACTCAACCGTATCCGACACCAGATCCGCACTGTCCGAACAGGATGGGTTTGATTTCATGAAACAGTACCTGCAGTTCAGATTGCATTTGTTTGTAGGAACCAGATACAAATTCAAAATATCCTTATTGTTATGGTTTTTCTGCATTAGCTTCTGAAGCTCATCCTCATCCTTTGAAATCAATACTCCTTTTTCAACAAGGAACTTTCCTAAGCCCTCACCAATACTGACTTTGGACTTTAAGTCAAGCCGCAGCTTTTGGCTGTCCTGATCGGAAAGCACAGTAACAACTTTATTAAATGTATTAAAAACAACTGAATATTCCTGAGAGTCCTCAAAAATATTGAACCTGGAAAATACCATAAAGATCAGCCTCCGAAAGATGCCGGATGATATAGTATAATTATTATAGCAATAAATTTATTTTGAACAAATTAACACTTTGTTTTTTGTTTTATATCTAAAAATGCCTATTTTATAGAACTTACATGGTATGTCTTTTTATAAAATATTGTTAACTATGAACATATTCTTGTTAAACCCTTTATTTAATATCTTTTTAAGAATAGCATTTTATATTAATAGCTTTTTTTCGATTATTACTTTAATGTTGATTGTTTATTAAGTACACCCTTTAAAAATCGTTTTTTGATTAATTAACGGAGGATACGACCCATGACGCACAAAAGAATTAACTATCTTTCTGAACTTAACGGCAGTTTATCGTATGGTCTATTTTCAAAACCTTTTATTCTTTATCACATCAAAATTTCATCCTCCCCGGAATGGTCGCTTTATATGAAAGCTATGCTCAACCTTTACAAAACAAGGTACGATGCCGCAATGGAATATATCGAAAAGCTGCTGGAAATTACCGACGGATCGAAGTACCTATACTATCTGACACTTGAGCTTAAATTTCAGACAGTATCAATGATGAGCAATTTCAGCGATAAAGAAACTGCAAGAAGTATCTATGAATTACTTCGGAAAAACCTTAACAAACTCAATGCCTCTTTGATGAGCTTTATCATACCGTCCGTCATTTCCTATAGTTTTCTATACGGCGACCAAACCGTAAAAAAGTTCAGAAGCTGGAGCCAAAAGTATAAAATATCTGCGAACAGACATGATTTCAACAAGTTACGAATAGTCTGCAAAAAAATAAAAAGCATGGATACTTTTAGCAGTTATGAATACTTTCAGCATAACTACGATCTTTTACAGGAAAATTTTCATCCTTCGTGTCTTTCTACCCTTCTTGATACGTGGGCATCGGCTTTTTGTATTAAGGATCCCGAACCGGCTCTTGAAAAGGCAAAAGAAGCTGTATACCTTTCAGCAAAGTATATAGATGAGGTTCAGTTTGGATTTTCCGAACTCTATACATTTTTCACTGTTCTTAAACAGAATCTTCTTGTTTATGAGAGCTATCAAACCTCACAAATGCTTAAAGAGCTGTATGGAATGCTTGAACAGAGTTCACCCGGAATAGATACTTCAAAAGAGTACCGAAAACTCATGAGACATGTCGACGTATTCTCCGAAGATATTTTTTCAAGCTCCTACAATACCGATGAATATTTTAACAATCTGCTCCAAAAGTATTACTCACAAAAAATCATTTCCGTTTCAAGAACCACCCTCTATAACATAATCAAAAAAAAGAAAAAAGCGGATGAAAGAACCGTAAGCCTTGTCTACAAAACAGCACAGATAAACGATACAGATAAAATAATAACCTCCGCCACACTAATAAAATTTTATATAAGAACCTTTATCAAAAAAAACTTTGACATCATTTACACTCCATCAGATCTTCAGGCTAAAAAACTTCTCTTACCAAAATTTTTATTATACTTTCTTTCCTGTTCTTATAAAAAGGAAGAGATTGTTTTTTCATCTCTGCTTCGAAAAATTAACTCAGAAAAAAAACAGATTTTTTCCATGAAAGAAAAGAAATTTATCATCGACTCGGTTTTTGATCTTTCCCCTTGGCATAAAGCAAGGATGGAATTGATACTTCAGTTTAAATCGTGCCTAAAAAAAGAAAAACAGGAAAAATTCATCAATACGCTTGTAAGCTTGCCTTTTATACTAAGAACTCTGGCGGTAAGATTTATACTGAACTATGAACGATACAGAAGTATTTGGAAGATACAAGCGCAGATCCCGCAAGCTCTTGAAAAAATAATCCTGAAAAACTCACTGGACAGATATGCCTGTACTGCTGCGTTCTACTGCTTTGATTTGCGGGAAAAAGAATTTTTTGAAAAAAAAATCATACCTTTATTCACAAAGGTATGACTCTAAAAACTATTATTTAATTATCTGCCGCACTGAGGTCCTTCTACAAAGATGATCACCATAATACACGAACCTGCCGCTTCTTTCTTTTCAATCATACTTTTCACAGTCTGTGCCTGCTTTAGAACTTTCATGATTTCATCTCCTTATTATATACTTTGACTAAACCAAATCCTGGTATAGTCTGCTATATTGCTCTTGTAATCGCTGCAGCTTGAGGATCTTCCGCTCATTCTTGCCCATGGACATCCGCCTTTACAGATAGGTAAAACCTTACATTCATGACACTTCACATCTTGAAAAGGATCGTATAAAATCCAATCTGAAAGTTTCGCATAGTCAAGACCTTTATCAATAGAGCCAACAGACATATCAGCTCTGCCTATCTGCATAGGACACTTGTATATACTTCCATGAGGATCTATAATATAGTATTTGTCGAAAACAGCCGCACAACTGTCAAGAGGATTAAAAATTTCATATGCGTACTGAAATCCTCTTTTAATAATTTTTTCCAAAAGTATAAGCTCATTCTTTCCATACTCTGATTCACTCATACAACAAGAGTTATCCGCAGCATATTCTGAAGGCTTAACAGATGAGGCATAGATACTTATTTTGTCCTTCAGATTGTTCTTCTGCAAAATATCAAGAAGAGTCC
>JAKJGQ010000056.1:6726-11393 GCA_022704305.1 Thermotogae bacterium
CATTTCTTATAAAATCCAAAGCTAAGAGCGGTTCTCCTCCATACCATTGAATTCTCAATCTTTTAGAATCGGGAAGATTACCCAGTATAAAATCCAAAAGTCTGTCTTTATTCTCCTGTGTCATAGTACCTTTTTTAAGAGAACCTTCATAACAGTACCAACAGTTCAGATTACACTCCATAGTCGGAGCAACTACCAGACTAAGCACACGTCCAGCCATCCTTTGATACCTATCAACAAACTTCAGCATTTTTAGTTCGTCAATGTTATCCTGCACAAGCATGCCGTTTTCTTCCAAAACACACCTAAGTTCAGCATTATCAAGTATCTTGCTTATATTGCCTTTAAGCAGCTCTGCATTATCGCTATCAAGAAGAATTACCCCTCTTGAGAAGCTGTTATAAACAAGAGTTTGACCTTTTAGATCTATAATTACGTTAAACCGTGAGAGTTTCAATGTCTTCTACCTCCGGTATATTTATCGCCTGTTATTATACATAGCAAAGTTATGATATATAATATCATTATAGCACTTTAAAATATATTATTTTCTTAACAAACAAATATATCTGAAAATATGGAGGGACACTTTTGAATAAAAAATTTTTTTTGCTTTTTATAGTACTTTTAATTTTACCTCTCACAACACTTTCGACCGTAAAAAACATTATACTCTTCATAGGAGACGGAATGGGAACAGCAGCTGTAGATCTTTCACGAATGGTTCTGCTTGGAAAGGAAAAGTTTTGGGATTTTGAAAATACCAGATATATTGGTCTGCAAAAAACATACTCAGAAAATCTTCTTACAACGGATTCAGCAGCTGCGGCAACTGCCCTTTCAAGCGGTCATAAAACCTCCAACGGCCTTTTGGGAACTCTTAGCGACGCAACAGCCACCAAAAGCATTCTAAAAGCTTTCAGAGAAGTCGGAAGATCTGCCGGACTAATAACTACTGTCACTGTAACACACGCTACTCCCGCTGGCTTTTGTGTCAGCATGCCTGATAGGGATGAACTTGCAATAGCTGACGAATATGCAGAAACCAAGCCTTTTGATCTTATTATGGGAGGGGGAAGACAGTACTTTGTGCCTAAAAGCAGTACAGCCAGCAAAAGAACCGATAACTTAAATCTTATAAAAAATTTTCAGAACTTTGGATATACCTATATATCAAATACTGCCCAACTGTTTGAACTCACAGGAAAAACACCGAAAATAATCGGCCTTTTTTCAGAATCCAGTATGCCCAACGCACTTGATAGAAATTATTTAAATACACCTGTTCCTACTCTCGCACAGATGACAAGAACGGCTCTAAATGTATTAAGTTCAAACCCAAAAGGGTTTTTCCTGATGGTTGAATCCGGAAAGATAGATTTCAGAGCACATGCAAACGACACTGCGGGAACGGTGTGGGAAGTTAATGAACTTAACGAAGCTTTCAAAGAAGCATTGAGTTTCCTAAAAAAAGATCCTGATACTCTGATCCTAGTAACCGCAGACCATGAAACCGGCGGACTTACTCTACTGTATCCAAGACTCCAGCTGATAAAAAGTCAAAAAGCCACCAATGAGCTTATTGTAAGCCTCATTAAAAACAAAGATATCAACCAGTCTTTAAAGACCGTACATGAACTGACAGGAATAAAAGATATTAAGGAAGAAGAGATTAAAAAAATAAAAGAAAGCTCAACACCTGAAATTGAGCTTTCCAAGATTTTAAACGAAAGATATGAAGTACGGTGGTCCACTGTAGGTCATACATGTGCCAATGTAAATGTATATGCATTCGGAAAAAAAGCCGAACTTTTTACAGGCGTATACGAGAATACGGAACTCGCCATCAAAATGTTTTCTGCGGCAGGAGTATCACCTAATTAGCACTTCCAATTGCTTTTTCGAGTGATTTCATAACATACTCTTCCTTTTCTCTCAACTGCTTGAGATATAAAGCAAGCTCTTTTTTACAATCAACCTTATGAACCTTTTTGGGGCCAAGGAAAGGGGTTCTCATACTGATCTCCCTGAATCCGTCAGATATATCCATACAATACTCTACCGTTTTGGACGGAATCTTTATCTCCTTTGACCTTATGGAAAGCTCTTTTATATATTCCGCCAAAAGCTCTTTAGACTGTGCGTATACTGCCATGCAGTAACAGAATCCGAAATCATTGAACCTTTCAGAAGAAAGAGCGTCTATGGTGCTTTGATACGCCGCATTTCCGCATGTATATGATGAAGAAACATGAAATTTTTTGTTCCATTCCTTTATACCGTATACCAAAGAGCTTCTGAACATTTTTTCCTGCGCCACATCAATACAACTTTCCAGCACATGTACATAAAGATACGGAATCATGGAAATACCCAGATTATCATAAAGCAATGGATCAGGTTCATCCTCACCCACATCTCTGACAAAAAACACTCGCTGTTCATCGTCATAACCACTTATAATACCAAACTCCATAACACTGCTTGGAGCCCAGATTATAACAGGAATATCATTATCTATGGCTTTTTTTATTTTTTCCATCGCACTGACCTGGGCTAATTTGAAAGTGTTCATTCCCTGTTCTCTGAAAAGAAGCGTTATCTCTGAAAATATACCTATTCTGTCAAGCATAGTAAAATGTTCGCTCGCCCAGTCATAAACTGTAGGTCCGCTGGCATCGCAATTATTCTTCATAACAAATCTGAACGCCATTCCTGTCGACCCCATAAGCATACAATCTTCGATATTTTTCATATTCGTATACTCAAGAACAGCTTTGACACTTCCCATAAAAGAATTCCACAGACCGACCCTTTTAACTCCTTCAAGAACCTTTGAACTCATAGCGGCTCACCTTCATTCATACTGTATATTTTTTTGATTTTCTGTTTCAGCTTTTCTTTCAGCCATACAGGCTCTATGATCTTGAACTTTGATGAAACAGTAAAAAGCCATCCCAAAAGATCATGTGAACTGAAAAACTCTATAACGTATCTTTTTCCGTTTCTGGAAGTTACTTTAAACTTTATGTTTTGCTCATCCATCTCTTCACAAAATTCTATGGTACATTTATACGGTCTTATATATTCAAAGTAAGTCATGTCATCTACATACTTTTCCGGATCATAGTAAGGACATTTATACCTTTTTTCTTCTCTTACTGCCATACTGCCTGCCCTGTCAAGCCTGAATACACGAAGATCCTGCTTAAGATGACAGTATCCTACAAAATAATATCTGTCACCGTTCTTAAATATTTTATAGGGAGAAACTGTTCTCTGCTGAAAAATCCCCTGATAATTCACATACGACATATCTAATTTTTTATCCTGAGAAATAGCCGACTGAACAGTACTAAAGTTTTTTGCGTTCCCCACACTGAACTGATAAAACGGAATGCTTATTTGGGAAATGATTTCATCATCCTGCCCCGAAAGACGTGAAAAAAGCCTGGCAAGATTTTGACTGCTTTCCTCTTTTATTTTTGAGTATTGAACACTCAAAAACTTAAGTGCGGCTTTTTCTTCCTCGCTTATAAAAAAAGAAGGAAGTGTGAATGTACTATCCGTATACAGATACCCTTTTTCTTTTGCAGAGTACTCTATAGGTGCACCCAGAGAGTATTTCATATATTCAATATCCCTGTAGGCCTGTCTGTCTGAAATTTCAAACTGCTCTGATATCGTTTTTATGCAAGGATATCTTTTTTCTTTTATCGCACCGTCTATCCACTGTATCCTGTGAAAATTGCCCATATCCCACTTCTTATTATATAAAGATATACCATAATTATAACACATATTCATGCTGACAGACTGTGTCAGTCCCTATAAGTTATAATAAAACCAGTGAACAAAAATAACGGAGGTGATTGTATGTTCGTAAAATTTCAAAAAAGAGAGAGTTTCAAGGTCGCCGGCATCAATGTAAAAACAAGTATGAAAACAGCTTCTGTAGACTGCCCAAGTGCTTGGGACAAGTTTAACCCTTTCTGCCAGAGTATGGAAAATCTTAAAAACAAAAACGAATACTTTGGCATATGCAACGCTTACAACCAGAAGGAAGGTACCTTCAGCTACATGGCATGCACCACGGTTAATGAAAATGATGATGTGAAAGGCCTGGATACACTGGAAATACCGGCAGCAAACTATGCTGTTTTTAAACATCAGGGTGCCCTTTGTGATATTTCCAAAACCTATGATGAAATATTTCAGAAATGGATGCCTTCCTCAGGATACATGTACGATCCCAACGGTAATGACTTTGAACTTTACAACGAGGAGTTTGACTGTAAAGAAGAAAAAAACTGCATACTTTATATATGTATACCTGTTGTAAAAGCTTCAAAATAACAGAACAAAGACCGGGGTTATGAACCCCGGTCTTTTTATTGCATGATCTTGCTACTCAATAACAGCCCTTTTCTTTGCCTCTGTATCCGTATAGATAGTTTACTCCTACCATTCCATAAGTTTCGTATCCCTTGTACTCCACAAAAATCTGAAAAACTTGTTGTTTGTAGCTTGACAGTTAATGACAAAAATATGGTAAGATTTATTATAGTGGATTGTTATAAAAAATAAAACGACGAGTATATAGAAAATAATTGTTAAATCAAAAGTATGAAAGGAGAGCTGAAATGAAGAAAGCTATTACAGTGATG
>JAKJGQ010000057.1 GCA_022704305.1 Thermotogae bacterium
ATTGAAGGAAAGGCCGGGATGGGAATAGCCTCTCTCACAGACGGAACCAAAAACGTTACATTTTTTTCACCGGTTCCCTATGCTCCAAACTGGGCACTAGCAGTTGCTGTACCGCAAACATATCTGTACAGGACGTCAAATGCACTTGCAATGACTCTTATACTTCTCATACTGGTTCTTATAGTCATAAGCATAGGTCTGTCGGTTTTTATAGGAGGAACAATAGCCAATCCTATTAAAAAACTTATGAAAAAGATAGATACCTTTGGATCAGGAGATCTTACAGTTGACTTTGAGCTTAAGCAGAAGGATGAGGTAGGAAAGATAGCCTCGTCGCTAAAGAGTATGGCAGCCTCACTTAAACAGGCAATGTTCAGTATTCAGGAAGCTTCGGGACAGATGCAGTCCTCGTCATCTGATCTGGCTGCTATTGCCGAAGAAACCAGCGCAACAAGTGAGGAGCTTTCCTCGCAGGTGGAAAGCATATCTTCAAATTATTCTCAGACAAACCAATCAATCACAGAGGTAAAGGAAGCTGTAGTACAAGTGGCCAAAAATTCGCAGGAGGTTACTCAGTCTTCTTTGAATCTGCTTCAGAGTACCAGAATCGTCAAAGGCTCCGTAGAAACAGGAGAGCAGTCTATAGGAAGTATAGCAGCACTTGTACAGGAGTCTTCGCAAAAAGCGGATGAAACCAAAAAGCTTCTTGACAGGCTCAAGGATAATACAGATAATGTAGGAAAAATAGTGGATACAATAAACTCCATAACTGAGCAGACCAATCTTTTGGCACTTAATGCAGCTATAGAAGCGGCACGCGCCGGAGATGCGGGAAGGGGCTTTGCAGTTGTTGCAGATGAAATAAGAAAGCTTGCCGAGGAGAGTAAAAAGGCTACAGCCAATATTGCCAACATTCTTTCGGAAACCAGAGAGTACGCTCAGGATAGCAAAGAGTCCTTTGATGAGATAGCCGGTAATATACACAATATCTCCAACGAAACATTGAAGGTAAAAAAAGAGTTTAACGGAATACTCGGACAGATAAGCCAGATATCTTCGATGACCGAGCAAGTGAGCAAGAACTCGCAAAGTCAGAGCTCGGCATCTCAGGAGATAGCCTCTTCCGTTGAAAATTCTGCTAAGATGGCTGATGATATTAACTTCCAGCTCAACAGTACAGTCACAGCCATAAGTCAGCAGGCTTTAGCAGCCCAGCAAATCGGTGCCAACTCCGAAGAACTTAGTGCACTGGCTGAAACCTTATCCCAGCAGGTGAAAAAATTTAAAACATGAAAGACGGTTCTGAACAGCCAGGTAATTACTTTATAAAAATTCTTATAAATATTTTTTTAGTATCAATATTTCTAACAATTAATTTATTCATAATTTTTATGGAAAGCTCTCACATAAAGGAACTTACTTTTTCCTTAGGTGAGAGTGTTTCTCGTGATATAAGTTTGAGAATGAACAACAGTTTTTCATCACTTATTGCTTTGGGGTATACCTTTGAAACAGAAGGAGAGCTTACCCAGAATAGGTTTGAAGCTCTTAGCCGCTACTTTATAAGAGAGTTTCCCAATGTATCTTTTTTACAGCATAAAAATGCTCAGACAGTTACAGATATGGTCTATCCCCTATGGGGAAATGAAGCTACTATTGGACAGTCGCTCATGGATAATGAACAGGCGCTCAAATCACTTGAAAAAGCAAAACAGACCAGAACTCTGACAGTTAACGATCCATATATGCTTAAGCAGGGTTATCTTGGGATGATAGCCAGATATCCTGTTTTTGTAGATGATGAGTTTGCAGGATTATATGTGTGTGGTATTAATCTTGATGAATTTTTAAGCTTCCTTTCAAAAAAAGAGATTTTTGGCAGTTATGATTATTCTTTTTTTGATTCGACAGGAAAAGTATTTTTTGAAAGCAGTACAGAAAACAAGAAGAACTTTTCACAGGAGTTCAAAATACCTATAGCCGACTCTTACTGGATACTTGAGATATACCCAAAAAATGATTATTTGATGAACTTCATTCTTTATTCGATTATTTTATGGGGATTGTATCTTTTGGTCTCCTTCTTTGTTGGTTCGTTGGAACATAGGCTTAACAGGAAAGATCAGCTTATAAAAGAGCTGAAAGACCTTAAAATAAAGCTGACCGAAGAGGCATATGAAAAGGAAACTATTGCAGCCGACCTGCGTAAGGGTCAGGAGCTTTACAGAAACATGTTTTACAGTAATACTTCCATCATGTTTCTTATTGATCCCCAGACTCTTTATATTTACGATGCCAATCCTGCGGCAGTAAAGTTTTATGGGTATCCTTTGGAGGAGTTCAAAAAGCTTAAAATTAGCCAGATAAACGTTCTTGGTGATGAAGTTGTTCATAAATCGGTTAATTCGGTGATTGACTCTAATTTTTCGTTTTTCTCCTTCAAGCATAAGCTTTCTGACGGCACCATAAGGGATGTAGAAGTTCATGCAAGCAAGGTTCAGATAAACGATAACGCTTATATCTATTCAATAATTCATGACGTTACTTCGAGAATAAAAATGCAGGAAAAGTTGAATCTTATTGCCAGGCTGCAGTCGATAGTTGTGGATATAGCAACTAAAGTCATAAATCTTTCTTCATTCTATATAGAAGACACTGTAAACAGTGCCTTGGAAGAACTAGGAAAGCTTTTGGAAGCTGAAAGAATAGTTGTTTTTTTTAATGAAGATAAAAGCAGTTATAAAAATTGGGAATGGAAGTCTCCTGAAAGTTCTTCAAAAGATGTGTGCAGTACATACAGTGATTATGAAGATATTTTAAAACAGCTGGATAAAAACGATAAGGACTTTCTTTTTATCAGGTCATCCTCCTGCTCGTCAGTGTTCATACCAATGAATACCGACAAAAAAATTTCGGGATTTATAGCTATGTCCGGAAATTCTAAGGAGTATAACTTTGATCCTCAGGTTTTGAAAGCTGTAAAGCTTATTGCTCAGACGATAGCCTCTGGAATAAAGCGTAAAGAGTACGAAAATATAATTCTTTCGAAAAAAGAAGAAGCTGAAAAGGCAAGCTATGCCAAAACAGCATTTCTATCGAGAGTCAGTCATGAATTGAGGACTCCTATGAACGGAATAATTATGGGCTGCCAGATCGCTCAGGATTGTGACAGTCTGCAGGAGGTAAAAGAATATACAGAGCTTATAAAAAAATCAGCAGACAGTCTTATGTCACTTATTGAAGACCTATTGGATCTATCCAAGATAGAAGCAGGAGATGTCGATCTTCAGATACTTGACTTCAATGTGGAAAATGTGTTAAGGTATCTAGAGGAGGAGTATCGTTCCAGAGCAAAGGATAAAGGACTTGACTTCTTCTTTTCAGTTGATGAAAAGATGCCTTTAAAAATATACAGTGATCCGGGAAAGATTATGCGGATACTAAAGAAACTTCTGGATAATTCGATAAAATTTACTGAGAAAGGTTTTATAAGTCTTTCAGTTGAGAATGTTCATCGTGAAAGAGAGTATGTCAGATTTAAAGTAAGTGATTCAGGTGTGGGAATAGAAGAGGAAAAGTATGGGTTTATTTTTCAGCAGCTTGTGCAGCTTGAGGAACACAGTGCACGGAAGTATTTTGGAACCGGAAGCGGTCTTTTTATAGCTAAGAAACTGGTTAAGCTTCTGGGCGGAGAAATATTCTTTGAAAGTGATTTCGGAAAGGGAAGCACTTTCTATGTTGAGATACCCTACAAACCTATATGATGGGAGCGATTCCATGATGAGAGTAGAAGGCACAAACGGAGCAGCTGATTGGATAAGCAGATATAAAAGCCTATCAAAAGGAAAAGACGGTACAGAGGCTAAATCTTCAGAAAAGGTTAAAAACAGGATAACTCAAAATTCCTCAGAGCAGGAAAATGATTCTGACATCGACATAAGAACTCAGAAGAAACTGGGTATTAAAGAATGTGAAACATGTGCTAACCGTAAGTATCAGGATGGTTCAACTGATGGGGGCGTATCTTTTAAATCGCCTGCGCATATTTCTCCTCAGGCAGCTCCTGCAGCTGTACGTTCTCATGAACAGGAGCATGTGTCAAATGAACAGGCAAAGGCTCAAATTTCCGGAAAAGAAGTAATTTCACAGTATGTGCGCATATTTACCGCAGTTTGTCCTGAATGCGGAAGGGTTTATGTAAGCGGCGGAGAAACCGTTACTACCACTGCAGATAAGAAAAGTTCAGGCTTTGAATATGACAGCTCTTTAAAGTACTCTGAAAAAACACAGGGAAATTTTTTTGACCGGAGTGCATAACTTCCTAAAATCAAAGCTTTTTTTATACAAATAAGAATATATAAATGACGATGTGGTTATTTGCCATCACCGTCATTTTTTTATTTATTCAAAATAATCTATAATTTTAATGATTGAAAAATTTAACTATTTAAAAAACTGATAATGTGGAGGTTTAAGTATGCGTTTGAAATTTCTAAGAATAGCTGTAGTCGGGATATTTTCTGCAGTAACCATATTTTTTGCCTTTAGACTGCTTAACATAAAGATCAGTGACGATATAATGACCTATATGTCTGAAGAAAATAAAGAAATTTCTTTTTACAGGGAAGTTTCTGAAAAATTTGATATTGATAACATTATGATGATAAGTGTTGAGATGAACAGTGTCTATGATGAGCTTAATGAGGTGGAAAGCATAAGGAAAGAGTTATACTCCTTAAAAGATGTCAAGAAGGTTCTTAGCATAACCAACTCTTTAATCGTCAGCTCTGACGAGTATGAGATAAAGTCTGGATCACTCAGTACAATTCTTGATCTTAGTTCTTACAATGTTGCAGAAGTAGAAAAAATTCTTGAAACTGACAGTTCACTTAAAGATACATTTGTTTCCAAAGACGGAAAAAATGTTCTTTATATTTTAAATCTTGATGATTCTAAAAAAGTTGATATCGGCTTGCTTTTGGAGGAAATAGAAAAAACTCTTTCGACAAGGACGTACTATCTCACAGGACTCCCACTTGCCAACTATGAGATAGCCCAAACGGCTTTTTCAGATGTTGTCAGAATCCTTCCGTTTGCAATTTTGGGAATAATTGCAATATTATTTACGGTGTTCAGGTCCTTTGCCGGAGTTATGCTTCCTATTGTGGCGGTTATTATTTCCAATGCAGTTGCCATGGGACTTGTTACAATCTTCAGCGAGTCATTTTCCACAGTAACCATAATGATGCCCATAATTCTTGTGGGTATAGGAGTAGATAATACTGTATATCTCATTTCAAGGTATAATGAAGAGTATCGATATGATGGGGACAAAAATGCTGCGGTTGCAAGGGCAAGGAAAAAAATTCTTACTCCTGTTCTTATGTGCACATTAACAACTGTAGCCGGCTTTATGTCTCTTATCACTGCAAGGCTGATTCCTGTAACTCAGCTTGGTTTTTATACATCGGCTGGGATTATTGTTTCTTTCCTGGTAGCAGTTGTTTTTATGCCTGCACTTATTTTGATTGTAAAGCCTAGGGTAAAACAGAGCAGCGATAAGGAAAACAGAAAGAGCTTGTGGGCGGCAATCACACTTAAGGTCATAAAACACAAGGTACTTGTTTCAACTTTGATGACCGTTATATTTTTATGTTTTATTCTCATCATTCCTGGCATAAAAACAGAATCCAATCTTGAAACTTATCTTGGAAGCACAGCTCTGACGATAAAAGGCTCTAATTTTATAAATGAAAAGTTCGGTGGTGACAAGTTCATTAATGTATACATGAAATCAGGAATTGAAGAAGGATACAAAGATTTTTACTACAATAGGGTTCAAAGAGATATCCAAAAGTATGTCCTTACAATTGACAGCCATTTCATAAGCCGTGGTCTTTCGACATTCACTTCTTCTGTGGTAAAAAGTTTTTCTGGAACTGAGCATATTCCAGGTGACAGCAGTACGATGAACCAGGTTTTCCTGATTATAGAAAACACTCCAGAGCTAAGCAAGTTTCTTCTCAAACCTCAAAGCGAATCGGTGATAGATGTCAGGATAAGCAGCAACAACGATACACAGGTTCAGGCTATTCTGGAAAAACTCAATGGGTTTATAGAAAGCTATATGTTTAAAAGCTACGATAAGGCTTTACTTGATATCAACGACCCTAAAGCTCTCAAGGAGTATGAAAAGTCACTGCAGAGTTTTTTTGTTTCCAGGAATATTTCCCATGCAGCTGAAATGTTTTCAATGCTTGCAGAGCATAAGAAAAAAAGCTTGTCTCAGGTTGTAACCGAATACCCTGAAAATGAACTTTATGGGAAGTACCAATCCTTCTGTGAAAATTTTTCTCTCCAAGCGGATGAGAAAAGTATATTTTTAAAAAATATTAAAACCGAAGAGTATACCGAAACTTTTACGAACTTTCTATCTTTTAATGAACAAACTCTCAGAAGCAGAGTTTTTTATGAAGAGCTCAAGAAATTCTTTCCTGCGGTGCAAGATGGAGATCTTGCCGAGTTTTCGGAGTATGTAAATGACAGTGAGTACGTTACACAGACCGGATCAACCAGATTATATCTGAAAGTGACAGGAAATCCTATAATAAGAACCTTTATCAACAGTGAGCTTCTTTACGGACAGATGACCAGCCTGTTTTTTTCCTATCTTTTTATACTATTAATGTTCATTATATCGTCCAGATCATTTCGTACAGGTCTTATAGCTTCCCTCCCCCTACTGTTTACAACGGTGATTAACTTTGGGTTTATACGGCTGTTCAACTTCAGTCTTAATGCCGGAACTATAACCATTGCCTCTATAGTTATAGGTCTTGCCATTGATTATTCTGTTCATTACGTATCAAGATTCAGAGAGGAGTTTTTAAAAACCATGGATATCTGTAAATCTCTAGAAATAACTTCAAAAACTGTTCTTAGGGCAATAAGCACCGGTGCTTTCACGACTCTTCTGGGTTTTTTTCCGTTGGGATTTGGAAATCTCGGAATAATGAAACAGTTCGGAATAATATCAGGTATAAGCATCCTTGTTTCGCTTTTGTCCACCGTAATTATTCTACCTATTGTATTTTCTTCAATAAAAAAAGAAACACTTTTAAAAATACTTCAGAAAAGGAAGGCGGATAAAAATGAAAAAAAGTCTTTTTTTCTTTCTGTTTTTAACCGTTACCGCTAGTATATTCGGCTTAACTGCTCAGGATGTGCTTGATAAGGTTAAGGACTCACAGAATAACTTTGAAACTCAGAAGGCAGTATACTCGATTATTCTGTCTGACAGTAACAAGACTCAGAAAACAAGAAAGATAGATATCTATATCCTTATATCTTCTGATAAGGGAGAGAAGCTTCCCATATCTCTTCTGAGGGTTACCGAGCCTAAAGATCTCCAAAATACAACTGTGCTGAATCTTTCAAAAACCGAACAGTATATCTATCTCCCTGGATTTAAGCAGGTAAAAAGGGTTTCCGGTTCTTCAAAAAACGAAAGCTTTCTTGATACCGATATAAATTATTCGGATATGACACTTCTTTTTTCATCAACCATTGAACAGGAGCACACAAGCTCTATATCCTCGGAAGATGAAAAAAGCTATACCATAGATATAAAACTTACCGCACAGGACAGTGATTACTCCAAGATGACGGTCGGGGTTGATAAGAAAGATTTTGTGATAAAGTATGCAGAGTTCTTTGGAAAGAAGGAACAAATCGTTAAAAAAATGGAGATTATGGATTATGAAAGCTCCGGGGAGTATATAACTTACAAAAAAGTACTTATAACTTCCCTGGAGAACAAACACAGCACACTTTTGGAGCTTGTCAGTTCGGAGTATGGAATTCCTATAACAAAGAGCTTTTTTAATAAGCTTTCAATGACCAATCCGGTATTGGTATACAGGTAGGTGAGGATGATATGAAAAAAGTGATGGTCTTTATATGTACTATCTGGGCTGCAAGCGTTATGATGGGGTTTTCCGGAAAGTCCATTTACACGCTTGGATACAACTATAAGGTTGATTTTGTTGATATATACCAGCTGTTGAATACAGACATAGAGTTTGAGTCGCAGAATGAAAGTAGCTACTTTAACTTATGCATAAACATTACAGCACTTAACGGTCTTTCTCCCGAAAGCACCAATGTATATATTGACTCGTACCTTCTGGGATATAAGGATATAAAAGCGTTTTTCCCGGGATTGGATGAGATACTGGTAAACAGTATCTTTTATGGGGAAATAAAAGAACTTTACTATGATCAGTACTTCTCGGGAAACACTCTGAGAGTGGGGAGATTTTATCCCAATAAAGCCAGTGCAAATCTGTATAGTCCTTCAAATGTAATGCAAGCAAGCAACTTTCTGGGATACCTCAATGAAAATACTCTTACGGGCATTGATGGGCTGGTGCTTCAGCTTTTTTTCGAACAGATGAGTGCTGAGTGCTACTTTACACCCGTTACCAAGTATGATTTTCCTAATCTTACAGCTTATGAAAAAACACAGTCGATATACGACCTGCTTTTAGAAAAATCAGGAAGTGAAAGTGATTATCTGCTTTTGGCTTATAAGTACAAGGATAGAAATGTACTGCGGCTTGATGATATGAATACAGGATTGAAGATTGATTTTTCGATTTTTGATTTTTCTGTCAGACCGGGATACTTCAGAAATAACTATCATTTTGATATTCCGGAGCTTGTCGAAGTGGATTTTATTAAAAACGACATAATGCTTAACCTCCATATAAACGATATAACCATAGACCTTTCAAAGTATGAATTTCCGCCGGAAATTAAAGATAACCCTATTTTTGCGGAGCTTCTGAAACAAAAAATTATCTTTGATACGGACTACTCTACATCAATGACAATAAACACAAGCGCAGCAACGTCAACAATTATAAATCCTTGGGCAGACGTAATAACAGCGGATATACAGTATTCATCAAGGCTTATTGAAGGTCTTACATGGTATTTTGAAGCCGGTCTGTATCTCCCGCAGCAGATTACAACCAAAGGTGAGTACTCAAAGATAAAGCGTCAGGATACCATAGATATAACCTTTGAAGGTACCACAAATGTTTTTTACAGCTATACCAAGCAGCAGAACAAAGAGGCCTATGTTCCGAATGTCTTTTCCGAGAGCCTTCTTGGAAACAGATATGTAAAGTACATTGCAGGATTTGAGTATCTGACAGGTGATTTTTCATTCGGATTAGAATTTTTTAACGGAATGAACCAGGAACACTTTTCAATGACTCCCGGAATAGATGGATTTTTTAACTACAGTACCAAAATATTTGATATTAACCTTTTCGGTCTTGTCACTTTTCCTGAAATACATGGTAAAATAGATATTGGTTATACCACGGTAGCAAAAGCCGCCTATACCGGGATGGATCAGACGCGAATTGGCTTAAAGAGCACATACTCGTACAGCGAAAATGAAAAGAATATTATATATAATTCAAAGATGCTTAATTCAGTGGAGTTTTTCATTGAAAAGTACTTTTAAGGAGCTGGTTTGATTGCAAGAAAAAAAGTACAGTCCGGTTGATTTCTATGAGTTCAATAAAAGCATGTTCGATCTGATATTTGATATAAAAAGATTTCTTCTCAGTGAGGATATTCCGCCTAACCTTTCACTTATGGAGTATCTGGTTGTTTTCACGGTGTACTTTTACGGTCCTATGAAAATGCGAGATATATCCCAAAAGGTTACGCTTACCCAAAGTGCCATAACGGTTATTGTCGACAAGCTTGAAAAAGAAGGATATGTTAGGAGGGAACGTGATTCTGATGACAGAAGGGTTATCAATATAATTTCTGACGAGAAAGGAATTGAGTTCTGTGCTCAAGGTTTGCAAAATCTTAAAAAGATGTACGATAAAGGTATAGAGGTACTTACGGATAAGGAACAGGAAAGTTTTCTCAGAATGCTTACAAAAATTTCTGATTCACTTAAACAGCAAAAATAAAATAAGAGGGCTTAAGCCCTCTTATTTTATTTATCAATACTTGTAAGTTTTAATTATGGCTGAGAGATTTTCTGAAAGCTGGCTCAGATCCTGACTTTCAGTGCTAGTCTGCTGAGCTCCTATGGCCTGTTGTTCTACAGCCTGTGCCATGGCTTTTATCTGTTCGCTTATAGATATGATTACTTTGGCTGCGTTATCCATTCCACTTGCCATTTCTTCTGCGGCCGCACTCTGTTCCTGGGCGCTTGCCGATACGTTTTCGGTCATGCTTGCCATGAGCTGTATCTGTCCTAAAATACCCTTAAACTCCTGCAAAACTCCGTTGGTTTCTTTATCTATTGTGGTTATACCGGAGTTTATCTCTTCGAATGACTGTTTGCTTTGAACTGTATATGTCTTTGTTTCATCAAGTATTTTTGCAATATTTTCTGTTGCTTTTTTACTTTCTTCAGCTAACTTTCTTATTTCGTCGGCTACTACTGCGAAGCCTTTTCCTGCTTCTCCGGCTCTCGCAGCTTCTATGGCTGCATTCAATGCCAGAAGGTTAGTCTGTTCAGTTATACTGTTTATGGTTACAAGAATCTTTCCAACATTTTCAGTGTTTTTATAAAGCTTATCGATTATCTCTTTGGTTTCAACAGCTTTTTTGGTGGATATTGTTATGGCTTTGACAATATTTTCAATCGAACTCTCGCCGTGTTTTGCAGAATCTGCTACTTTTGATGCGGTGTTGGCAAGTTCCTGCGATGACTTTGATACATTTTGGGCACTTGAGGCAACTTCTTCCACAGATCCTGAAAGCTGAGATATCGAAGCAGCAGCGTTCTGCGAACCAGTGTCTATACTTGCAGCCTGTGAACTTATCTCTTCGCTTGTTGCACTTGACTCCTCGGATACAGAAGCAAGGTTGCTGGCTGCGGTATCAATCTTTAAAGCTGCGTCGTTAATCTTCATCATGGAGGATCTTATGGACTCAATCATTTTCAATACAGAACGTCCAAGATTTCCAAACTCATCCTTCCGTTTAAGGAAAGACTCCGGAACTGATACTGTATAGTCTCCCTCGGATATCTGTTTTACTCCTGCATCAACAACTTTAATCGGTTTGGCTATATAGTTGCCAAGTATTATTGAAATAACGCTTACTATTCCCAGAGAACCTATTATTATGATGATTACGAAAATAACAAGACTGTTGGAGGCTGTCATAAGGAATTTTTCCGATACTATAAGAAACAAGGACCATCCAGGTGAGTTAGCTATGGGTGTGTATATGGCAAAGCTTGGATCACC
>JAKJGQ010000058.1 GCA_022704305.1 Thermotogae bacterium
TATATATACTCGCGCAGAAGCTTTGAGTTTATTAGTAATCAGAAAAATTTTCTTAAATCTGAAAGATCTTTGATTTCAATGTATTTCAAATGGGAGTCTGTCTGTTTGTTTCCCGTATTAAGCCAGATACCGGTAATCCCGCTTTCATTTGCCCCTTTTATGTCAACGTCAAACTCATCACCGACAAAAACTATCTCTGACCTGTTCAAGCCGGTAAGACTTATGGCATAGTCAAAGATCTGTCTGCTCGGTTTAAGAGCTCCGGCTTTTTCGGATGTGACGATATGCTTAAAATAATCAGTAAGCATACAGCTGTTAAGTTTTTTCCTCTGAACTGAATCGAATCCGTTGGTTATTATCCCTAAAGGATACTTTCTGTAAAGATACTCAATTATACCGCCGGCATTTTTGACTGTATTGCGCTGTTTTGAAAGAATATCAAGGTAAATGGAATTGAGGTTTGAAGAAAAAAAATCATCTTCATAAATCTCAAGCTTATTGAGTGTATCGCTGAATCTGTGAACCTCAAGAAACTCTTTTGAAACTTTATTTTCCCGGTACTTATTCCACAAATCGGAATTTATCTTTTTATAAACCTCAAAAAACTTTTTGAAACCATATTCTTTCAGGTCAAGAGGGAGTATATGTTCTTTAAAGACAAGTTCCAGCGAGAATTTTGAGCTCAGATTAAAATCAAATAAGGTGTCGTCCAGATCAAAAAAAATATATTTTTTATTAGAGAGCATTGTTAAGTACCTCCGTCTGAAATCTACTTATATTATACACTAATTTTTTTTATTGGCAATGAAATGGAAAAAGTTAGTTATTAATTTTACAAGGGTATGTTTTTTTTATAAAATAATAGAGTACAATTATAATAGGAGATTCTATAAAAATTTTTATTACGGAGGTGTACTATGCGAAGTGTCATAATAAACGGTGAGGTTTCATACAGCGCTATTGCTCAGATAATTAATTCAAATGTTTTTGAGCAGATACTGAGCGAACTTATTTCGGATTCTCAGGAAAGAAAGAACTCTCTTCACTCTTTCTTTGAACTGTTTCTAAAAAATACCGACGAAGTGGATCCGGTTAAGAAATATGACATAAGCGCTATAATACAGCTTTTATTGGCTTTGACTATAAATCCGATTGAAAAGATAGACGGTTCGCCGTACTATAACTTTCCGAAGATGGGAAACAGGAAAGATCAGTTGGTAAAGTTCATAGAAGGGCTTTTCAATCTTTGGAGGAATAAACACAGATTTATGTACAAAACAGATAAGTATACTTCTGAAAGCTTTGACAGGATTTTCAAGCAGATGCTTCTTGTCAACACCAACTCTGATCTTAAAAATATAGTACAGAGCATGTACAGGCAGATACTTATAAACATATCCGACAACAGACTTAAGATTCTCCGACAAGTACCCAGCAGTGCCCAGGTAGGTTTTATGATAGATAAGCCTGAGATAAAGGAAAACTCAAAAATTAAAAACGCCAGGTGGCTTTACGATATGAACTTTATATGGAGTATTGTTTTTGAACCGCCTGTTATATTTTATACCAGATCTAATACCAGAAAAGGGCTTTTTAAAGTATATGACCAGCCTGTTTTGGACAGTATAGGATTGGAAAATATAGAAGATTGGTTTGTTTTTCCCATACATGTGGCTTCAAAGTTTTTTCTCGTAGTAGTAAATAAGGAGTATCTATGCCATGCAGCCGGTTTGGGAAACCTTTTTGAGCTTGCAAGTTTTAATACGATAGAAAATCAAAAGCCTGATGCAATTTACATATATGGAATGGGAAAAGACTTTTTTAAAGAAAAAGATGATGTAAATGGAGTTATTTACAGAGAAAAAGACGGAATGTATGTTGGAATTGTAGGAGACGATCCTTCGGTTGATTACTTCGGATATATGAAGAAAATGATTCTGACGCTGCATAACCTTATAGTAATAGACGAAGGAAGGTTGCCGGTACACGGTGCTTTTGCCGAGATAAAGCTCAGAGATGGTAAGAAAGCCAATATAATGCTTATGGGAGACAGCGGAGCCGGAAAATCAGAGACTTTGGATGCCCTTAACCGATTAAGGGATGAAGTATCAGAAGTAAATATTCTTATAGACGATATGGGCTCTTTTGATATAGACGAGGATGGAACTGTGGTAGCTTATGGTACAGAAACAGGTGCTTTTGTGAGATTGGATGACCTTCAGCCCGGATACGCATACTCAGCAATGGACAGGAGTATATTCATGAATCCCAACGAAGTAAATGCAAGAGTCATAGTTCCATATTCAAATTATGGGGATATAATAAAGCCTACCAAAGTTGATTACTTTTTTTATGCCAACAACTATGACCGGATTGAAGATTCAAATGCTATACATTTTTTTAATGAAACTGACATGGCAGTTGAAGTTTTTTCAAAAGGTGCTAGAATGGCAAAAGGAACCACATCCGAAAAAGGACTGAGTTACAGTTACTTTGCCAATCCTTTTGGTGCGATACAAAGGAAAGAAAAGCATAACGAGATAGCCAAGAAGTACATGAAGCATATGATAGAGAATAATGTCAGAATCGGAGAACTCAAGACCCAGCTTGGCATAGACGGATTTGAACAGCAGGGGCCTATGATAGCTGCAAAGGCTCTTTTGAAACTGATTGAAGAGACAGAAAAATAAAAATCCCCTTAAGGGGATTTTTATTTTCTTGATAGTGCAGATTGTGTTATTTTTAAGATTAAATCGTCATACTCCATACCTCCGGCCTTGGCCATTTTTATTATATCAGAATAATCCGGCATAAGCAGGGGCATTGAATTTATATCTATGAAGAAAGATTCGTTTTTTTCATTCAGCCTTACATCCATTCTGCAATAATCCTTAAGTTCAAGGATATTAAAGACTTTGGCTGCATAATTTTTAATATCCTTTTCAGTTTTCTGATCCAAAGGAGCCGGGCATTTATATGATGTAAGGTGGCTGTACTCCTCTTTCACCCTGTGAGAGTAAAAATGCTCAATCTCCTCAGGCAGCCCAGAGAAGTCTATTTCCAGAATAGGAAGCACTTCCATGGTTTCAGCATTTCCCACAATGCCTATACTGAGTTCCCTTCCGGGAATAAACTGTTCTATAAGAGCAGGCTGTTTGAATGTATTGTTTATGTACTCTACCTGTTTTTTCATGCTTTGCGCATCATAGACCACAGATTTATCAGAAATGCCTTTTGCACTGCCTTCCCTTTCGGGCTTAACTATAAAACCCGTACCTTCTTCCCAGCGGTGCACAAAAATATCCTGTTGCTTTATCTCTGGTGGTGTGGGAATGCCGTGCTGTCTGAGGATGATCTTTGTAACCGTTTTATTCAGGCACAGAGCATGCGTATATGATCCCGGACCGGTATGAGGTATACCCATAATGTCAAGTACTGCAGGAACATGCATCTGTCTGGACTCCCGTCCCCCTGAAGAAGAAAGATTAAAGACCATATCGTATTTTTTTATCTCAGACATGAAATTTTCATCAAATGCAAGTTCATAAGCATCATATTTTTTTAGCAGGGCATTTTTTACCGCCGTTACCATATTTTTCTTCTGTTCATATGTATCGGTATCGTAAACAACGGCTATTTTCAAAAGTTATCCCCCCATCTCATTAAGGACTGAATCTGAATTTTTGATATGTTAGATTTCGCATAATCAAGGAACTGCTCATCTGTCATAGTATTGCCATATTCATCCGTTTTTACGACAGAGCCATTTATTATTTTAGTCTTAACAGCCCTGGCATACTCAAACTCTTCTTTCTGAAGATAGAGATAAGGTACAGGAAGAAACCCTGACGCAAAAGCTGTATAAAGACCACCAGCCGAATAAAGATCAGGTATTTTCTCCTGCATGACGGATATTATTTTCTTTGCTGAGTGTAGTAATGAATCTTTTCGCTTGTCTATTTCCGAAAGACCGAACTCTTTCATGACAGATACATTTTTTTTGAGTCTCCTATACTCCTCAAGCGTATGAAGAGTTATTTTTATGGATTCGTTTATAACTTTTGGATCTGCCAGACCGTATCCTTCGCTGTAACTAACCACATGTATTATACCAGGGCTATGAGGATCTTGCGGTCGTATATCGTCCATAAGGGCAGTTACGGCCCCCAGTTGTATTTTTGCTTTTTCAGGATCTGGGGAAAAATAATCAAGACCCGCCCTTGTCTGGAGAGTAACCTTGAAATCATTATCTTCAAGAGTGCTTACAAGCTCAAGCATAGCCCTGGATTTTGCAAGATCGGCTATGTTCCATGTATATTTTGGCGTATTTAGCATGTTCTGAAGAATCAGATGTTTTATGCCATTCTTTTTTGCAGTCATAGCAGCCAGATAGGCTGACACTATGTAAGTTACATCATCGGCGCCCCTGAATGCAAAATGATGTGGAACGTTAGGCTCAAAAGGCTTGTTGGTTAAGGCTGCATATTGAATGGTCTGAATATGTTCTTTAAGGTTTTCATAAACTCCGTTTTCACCCCTGCCGTCTATGCGGCTGAACCACCATAAAGACAGTGCGTGCCATGCAATATTGATAGTATCCTCGTACATCATTGCCAGTTTTAAAAGATCTTTGGTTCCAGCATAGGTTCTTACCAGCATGGGACGTGAACTTTCCCATATTTTGGAGTACTCCTGGGACGAGTTCACAGGGACTCCTCCACCGTTCGGAAGATCATGCCAGTCCTGTCCAAAGTGAGACTGGGTCAATTGAGAAGAACCTATGGAAAGAATATCCAGCATACCTGCTTTACCAAGTTCTTCACACCATTCATAAAACAATTTTACTGCCTTCTCCCGTTCATGAAGATAAGGTCCTGCATGAGCCCTGATTATAGGAGGTAGGTTATTTTTCTGTGAATGCTCAAGTCTTTTTAAGAGAGTATCTTTCTTTGTACCGTAACCGTCATATCCACCCCAGCCGTTTCTTTCAACCGGTTTAAAGGATGTGTATTCGGCTTTTTTTATAATATCGCGTGAAAAATCAAAAAGGAAACTGTCATAACGGCAGGACTCTCTCATCTGAGAAGGAATGGAAGAACTGTCAATCGAAAGAATATTTAGAGTGTCGCTTATGCTTTCCCCGCCTATAAATACTTTTACATACTTTCCAAACTCCTGTTCGACTCTCCGGCAGCCTTCTGCCAGACCCGCGTAATAAATATTCTGAATACTCTTTGTGTTTGTTCTGAGCATTCTGTTCTTAATAAGAAAAAACATCATGTTAGAAAACAGTCTGAAACCGTCATTCGGATCTAGTCTATAACTGAAACCTATATCTGTTATTCTGTTGTTTTTAAGCCATCTCAAAAAAACCGAAAGATTCTTTTTTGAAGAAAGATTTTCAATTGCTTGATTTATTTCAGTATCAGCTAGTACAACCGTATAACCGCAGTCTTTTATTATTTCCGCCAACGAAAACATTCCTAATGAATGTACGTCTATGGCTGGTTTTATGAAGCCAAATGCTCTTTTTTCGTTCATAAGCTATACAGCTCCTGGTGATTCAGGATAGTTATGATCTCTTCAGGCTGCATACTGCCCATACCAAGTTTTTCAAGGGTTCTGCCGTCACTGCGGAAGTCCTTTTTTAACATAGAGTTGGCAAGATCTATTATAAGACTTACATACGGTGTTTTTACCCCAAGCTTCGCACCTATTGATTCCAGCGGAACAAGGCCGCACGGAACATCCTCAAGGATATAACGGTGTTCAAGAGTACCGGGAGCATCTATTTCTTTATAGGCCTCATTGTTTTGTATACACTGGAAAAGGTTTTCTCCTTCCACTCCATAGCTTCTTTTCATCCATTGATAGGTGGATTCGACAGAATTTCCAAGAACTTGAGAAATTCTGATTCTCTCTTCATCAAGACGTTCCAGAAATGAAGAGATACTTGGACTTATTCCATGGTAGTAGTATTTAAAGGAATGACTAGGGCTTTCAATCCAGCCGCTATTTAGAAGTGTAGGTGTGCAGTGTAGGATCATGCCGACGTTTCCTATGGAGGTTTCCACCATGGATTTGGTAGGTTTATAAATTCTTCTGAGGCATTGGGGCATATTAGATACAATATTCTCTATCTTACTTGAATCCAGACAGGATATAAGAACATTTTTCTTAAGATCAAGAATTACAGCATTGCATGAGTCTGTCTTCCTGCATGTGTATATGATAGTCTGCGTCTCGCATACATTAACATTACCACTGTACCCGTTCTGCAGAAGAATGTGTTTGAACTCAATCGCTCCAAAAGTTCTTCCTGGAGTAAGTATTATTGGTACGTTTTTATCCACATAAGGCGCCAGCCTCTGGGCTATCTGTACATGGGATGTTGCCGGTGTTGTGACAAAAATCATTTCGGCATCTTTTACGGCAAGCTCTATTGAATCTGTAACTATGTTCAGATAAGCCTTGCCATTTACTTTTCCCTGAACTGTTATGCTTTTGGTTGGAACAAGATCTTTTATGGTTTGTGCCGACCTGTTCCAAAGATTTACACATTCTCCTGATAATGCGAGATGTGCGGCCATTGAAATTCCTGAGTTTCCTGCTCCGATAATGGCAATACGCAACTTCACCATCTCCTTTCACAAAAAATCGAATATTAACAAAAAGTTACATAAAAGTAACTTAAAAATTAGTACATAGGATAAACCATTATAGCATAATTACATAGGTTTTGTCAAATAAAAGTCATACACATTTTAAAATAATGCAACAATACGATTTAAAAAGATACAAAGAAAAGTTGTAAAGTCAAATGTAACAAATTTAGTTATTAACTTTTAAATTAAGCGCACCAGTGATATAATTTATCTGAACACTACTGTTTTAACTTGGTTACATTATTCTATGAAATCTTTATCGGGGGTACCATGAGTAAAGAGCAGTCGTTAAAAAAAATGATCAGCAAAAGGATGTTTTGGATTTTTCTGATCATAACCTTTTTTACAGCCGTTGTTTTATGGCTGTTTCTTAATGTTTTTTTTGAAAGAAATGTTTACAAAAAAGTTTATGACCAGTCTGTGGCCAATATCTATAGAACTATCCGCAACTCTCACAAAAAAAGTATTCTTGACGATATAACAAGAGTCAAAGAAAGTTCTTTTTATATAAAAGAAATAAGCATCTACGATCCCAATCTTTTACCGCTTTATTCATGGAAAGGCCTTAAAGATAACGAAAAGTTCGTTTTCAAAGAAGTTTTGGATACATCTTTCCCACAGGAAATTTCTATGGCCGGCGGAATACGCAGTTACTACTCTGTATGCCATATAATGACCGATAATGGCCAGGAAGAAAAGTACTTTATAAAAATAGAGTTGGACTTTTCTTTTCTGGACAACCTCAGAATTCTTCTTACACTCTTCTTTTTCGGTGCAGTCATCGCTGTCAGCATCATTATAACTTTTGCCATGAACAAAACTGTTAACAAAGCCATAAAGCCGTTTTCGATTCTTTCGTCGAATATGCAGGAGTTTGCAAAAACTAAAGTCTATGTTGTACAGCCAGGAATCGAAAGCAGTCAGGTTAAGGAAATAAATATGCTTGTTCAGACTTATAATGAAATGGCGAACGAGCTGTCCGCAAACATACAAGAGCTCAGAGCAATAAATGAGGAGCTTGAAAATTCTTATTCTGAAACGCAAAGCACAAACGAGAAGTTAGAAAAGATCATAAATCTGGGTATTGATCTTAGCAATGCTGTTATCGTAAGTGACAGGGAGTTTCTGAAAAAAGTTCTTTCTCTCAGTAAAGAGCTTGTTCCCCAGGCTGATTACGGGTATGTTTACCTTATAGAAGACGGTGAGTGGGTTTTTATAGATGCTTTGGGACACAATGTTGATGATCTGAATGACCTTTCACTTAAGAAAGAGAATATTCCTGACTTTCAAAAGATACTGCTTCTGGAAAACAAAGAGTTCATAAATGAAAAAACAGTATCTCAAAATACCTTGCAGACTTATCTGAGAGTAAAAAAACCATGCGGTCAGGCAATGGTGATAAAACTCGCGGTAGGTAGCAACGATGCTGGCGGATTATGCCTTGAAATAAGCAGACATAAAAATATAAAGTTTTCACGTGATGCATCAAAGGTTTTAGAGACCCTTGCCAGCTTTGCATCGGCTTTCCTGACTATGCAGAGATTCTCTAGTATGCAGAATGAGTTCCAAAGGCAGATAATAATATCTATGGTAAGTATCCTTGAAATATACGACAACTACACCAAAGGTCATTCAGACTCTGTGGCGAATTGCTCGCTCAAGATTGGTGCCAGGCTTGGTCTTACTCAGAAACAGATGAAAGATCTTTATTGGAGCGGGTTGCTTCATGATATCGGTAAGATACTGGTAAGTCCTGATATTGTCAATAAGCCAGGGAGACTAACAATTCAGGAGTATGAAGCAATAAAGAAGCATCCTGTTTATGGATATGAGGTTCTGAATAAGTCTGATCAGCTTAAAGATGTTGCCGTGTATATAAAGCACCATCATGAAAGATGGGATGGAAACGGCTATCCCGATGGTCTTAAAGAAGAGGGAATACCTCTTATTTCGAGAATAATTGCCATTGCCGATTCGTGGGATGCAATGAGAACTGACAGATCTTATAGAAAAGGTCTTTCGACTTCTCAGGCTATAAAAGAGATGGGAGAGAATTCCGGTAAGCGGTTTGACCCGGAGATACTAGAGGTATTTTTACGTATGATGAGTGAGGAATAGATAATAAAACGGAGCTGCCTTTTTTTTTGGGGCAGCCCGTTTTTTTCAGCGACTTGTTTCGATAGGAGAAGTCATGCATTGAACTCGCGTTGTTTAAATATGGAGACTGAAAGAAAAAGAAAAAATACTGTTATTACTGTAAAGAATAGTACTTCTATGATAGTTTTGGATGTCATATTCAGCACAAAATAATGGAATATGTTTCTGTATGAACCATATGCCAAGACTGGAAAAGACCGGTTTGAGACAATCAGTTCAAAAAGTCCCATAAGCGATACTGATAAAACCATGAAAAAAAGAAAACCTGGAGACTTTATTTTTTTGGAAATCAAAAAATATAAAAGTATTGCAAAGCTGGTTACTCCGGAAAGCGGGAAGAAGATAAGAACATATGAAAAAACTGTTTTGAACAGACCTTCCTTGAAAGGCAAGAAAGTACCACAGTAAGAGAATACTTCACCGAATTCCAGAAAAACAGCCGATATTGTATATGAAAATATCAGGTTGACCGCAAAAAAAACCTCCAGCTCGAGCATTATTGCAAAAAATTTTGAAAGAACAACCTCTTTCCTATTAAGCGGTGTAAGCAGCTCGGTGCATAATGTCCCGCTTTTATCCTCGTATATGAAAAGATCATACACACTCATGCAAGAAAAAACAATTGAAAAAACCAAGGTGATTTCAAGTGAGAAAAGAGGGAAGTTCTGACCATTTATCAAGCTATAAAAAATGCTATCCTTTTTTATTAAAACAAAACTTATAAGCAGCACATCGGCGATAAAATTAAGGATAAAAAAAGGTAACAGCCTTTTTTTCATATGCAGCTTGAAGAGTTCATTGTTAATTAAATTCATTCTGATTCTCCTGTTTTATGTTCCTGAAGGCAGAAAATAATCTATATTTACTTTATTGGCCAACAGGGTGTCAAGTATTCTTTGAGATTCTTCCTTTTCGGCCTTTATACGTAATCCAAACTCTTTTGACTGAATTTCAGAGACATAGGGCATCGAGTACAGGATTTTTGTTATCTGTGCTTTCTGAACAGAATATATATCAATGATTTCAGCAAGATCTAAGCTGTGCTTGTCAGGCGAAAAGCTGAAAACTTTTCCGTTTTCCATACAAAGCATATCGGCACATGTTTTTAAAAGAAATTCCTTGCTTTTTGATAGTATAAGCATTGAGACCGAATAATTTACTCTGATCTGCTCCAAAATACAGGAAATTTTAAGACTTTCCTGCATATCAAGATCTCTTGCCGGGTCATCCAGTATAAGAAGCCATGGATAGTTTATCATTGCCCTTGCAATTGCGAGCCTGTACTTCATTGCTGAGGTAAAAGACTTGACCTTGTGATCCTTGTTTTTCTGCAGATCAGTCAGTTCAAGCATCTCCCATGCTCTTCTGTGTGGGATATCCCCGTAAAGATTAGCGGTTAAGAGAAGATTCTGATATGCGGTAAGCTCATCATAGAATTTTGGAGAATCAACAATACTTCCAGTTTTGCAGATAGCTTTTTCAAAGTTCTGATGTATGTCGTATCCGTTGATCGTAATTTTTCCGGAATCTATCTGTACCAGGGTCATGAGGATCTTTGAAAGTACAGTTTTCCCCTGGCCGGTTTTGGCAAAGATTCCCAGTGATTCGTTCTGATGAACTTCAAAAGATATATTATCCAGTATACTTTTATTTTCTCTTGTTTTTATTATATTTTGAACCAGTAGACTCCCGGACATTACTTTTCCTCCATTATATTACTATAATTTTAGTGTTCTATATTAGTATAACACTAAAACATGATATTGTCAACTCTTACCGAAAAATAATTGTATGTGCTATAATCCCGAGTTTGACAGTTGGATGAAAGAAAAATCCTGCAAAGTCTTGGTATAACAAGCTTTTCAGGATTTTGTATTAATGTAAAAAGTGCGTACTTTTTTATTTTTTAGTGTCTTTTAAAATTTTTTTCATTACGCTAGTTGTAACAATCTCATAGTCTGTGCGGAAGTCAAACGCTGCATGCAAGGCATCTGTAAAATCATTTCTAGTGTAGGTTGGAACATAGCCTTCACCTTTAACCTCAAAGAAATCCATATCTCGAAGTCCAGAAATAATTTCATGACAGGTAAATTCCTCATTAAGTCGCTTTTCAAGCAGTCGATAAATAATTAATGATATAAAACATGTTATGAAATGTGCTTCAATCCGATCATTGTTTTTCAAAAATACAGGTCTTGCTTTGAATTCGCTTTTCATAATCCTAAAGCATTCCTCAATCTCCCATCTTCTATGATTCACCTTGATTATTTCTGAGACATCATCCTCTAGGTTTGTGC
>JAKJGQ010000059.1 GCA_022704305.1 Thermotogae bacterium
TTTTCCGACAATGCAACAACGTCTTCCCAAGTTTTAGGATAGTCTTTTTCAGGATTCAAACCTGCATCTCTGAAAACTTTTTTGTTTAGGAATATACACCAGTTGGTTATCTCAAGAGGAAGACCGTAAAGGTTTCCTTCGAACGTCACAGGATCGAGCATACCCTGCATGTACTCGGCATAAATAGCTTTTTGGCTAGTATATCCTGCGGCCTTGGGATTAACGGGAGCTACTCTTCCGTTAACAATATATGCATACTCATCTTCGATAGACATATTGAAAATATCTGGTCCTTCATTAGCTGCGAAAGCGGTAAGAACAAGCTCCTGAATCTTGGTTGATGAGTACTCTACTCTCTTTATGACAACATCAGGATACATTTTCTGAAATTCCTGGATGTAACGTGTTTCGATCTCTTTTCTGTTAGGATCTTCATGCGTCCAGAACTTAAGTTCTATGGTCTTTGCACTAAGAACTGAGACGCATACCAAAGTAATAAGAAGTAAAAAAATAATGCTGCGTTTTTTCATGTAAGTACCTCCCGTAATAGAATATTTTCAAGATAACAATAAATAAGCAATCCAATTATAACTCAAAGATATCTCTGACATTAAGTTCATTCTGCGGTGTATATTTAAGATTAAAGAGTATGCCATGCAGTAATCCCTTAATTTTCTTAAAAAAACTTAAAATATCTTAAAATAAGCGTCAATGCTTGAACATGAAAATTATGTTATAATTATACATATAAAAAAGTATTGAGGTGTTTGTTTTGAAAAATTTGTATAAAATAAAGGTGAAAGACGACAGCTCTGTTTCAGAAAAAACCTTATGTATACTTTGTGCAGATGTTCAGGAGATATTCAGACTGATTCCGGCAAACATGAAAGTCTCATCAGTATCGCTTGAGGGTATCTATCCACAAAATAAGAGGATCCCGCTTAAGTCTATGAAAAAGATAGTTCAGAGCATATATCTGATGATGAACAGTGGTATAAATCTTTATGACTGTCTTTTTATGATAGCTGTAGGGGATGAGTACGATAAGTTTACCCGCGGGGTGGTATGCAGAAGTTACTTTCATATAGTACGTGGTGATGATTACAAAAAGTGCTTTGAATTGGCTGAGTATGACGGTTATTTTTCCCTTGGGATGGGGATATGCGAAACAAGGGACATGTTTGTATCCAACCTTGGAAGTTTTTTATCATACTATACTGAAAAAGAGAAAGTACAGTCGGAACTAAAAAAATCACTTCTGTATCCTTTTACCGTTCTTTTATCGCTTACGGTTCTGCTTTTTTTTCTGAGGTTTTATATCATACCTTCATTTTCTTCCTTGCTTAATATAGAAATAAACTTTACGGTATCTTCAGTCCTCTTTGTATGCTTTTTTCTTTTGCTTATTCTGATATCTGTTTCATATGTTTTTGCACGGAAAAATGATTCATACCTTTGCAAAATCCCTTTCTTGGGAGAGTTTTATAAGACAATAGTCTTATATCGTTTCGTAAGGGATATAAATCTTCTTATTTCGAGTGGACTTACTCTTTATGAGGCTATGGATAAAACTGTTGAAAGTATTGATTCGGTTCTGGCAAAAAAAGCATTTTTAAGTCCCGGTCTGGATATACGTAGCGGGCTTGATGTAAAAGAAGCTTTCTGTAAGGTAAAAGATTTTAAAGAGATTTCGCTCGCATTTGCCCTGTCGGGAAAAGTAGGCGGTTACAGACAGGTTCTTGATTTTCTTCAAAAGGACTGTCAGAGCAGAATTAAGGAAAGCAGCGAAAAAATTCTTAAAATGATTGAGCCCGTTCTCATAATACTTATTTCCGTACTTATTATGAGTATTGCCTACGAGGTTTACAGCAAGGTATTTATTGGAAACATAAACTTTTCGGTCGGAGAGTAGGTGAAATATGAAGTCCGTTGAGTTCAGAAAAGGTTTTTTAATGCTGGAACTGAGTATATATCTTATTGCAGAAGTGATAATGTTCTCATCTCTTTGTGCCGTAAGCATTCTTCCTCTGTATAGGTACTTTGAAAGACTTTCTGACCAGGTACTGGCCGTAAAAACGATAAACCGCATGAGGACTGTATCTTTTATTTCCCGCAAAGCAGATATTTATGCAAGCAAAACATCGGTTATTGCCGGATTCAGAAATAATTACTTTACGTTCAAAATTAATCAGTACTCCTATAGAGAGCTGACGTTTGATGACGGATACATAAAAAGTCCCGGAGGGATTATAGTTGACAGGAAGAATCAAACCGTGCTGAAAGTGGTTCCTGTAACCGCGGCGGTGACGTTACCGTGAAAAAAACAATATTTTTGAAGTACAATGGAAAGAAGATAGGAGTAGGTCATATGGACTGTTACATACAGTCATACCAGACAGAGCAGCACCTTTTGAAGGATCTTTTCAAAAAGGGTATCAGTAAAAGAGTCGGGTTCTTTGAAATGGGAAGCTGGGATGAAAAGTACTATTTAATCTATGACAAGTCGCATTGGCTTAAAAAGAGATTATCGCCTATTCAGGATATATTCATCCCGCAGCAACTGTTGGCAGTAGATACCTTGCTTAAAATGCCGTCTGGAGAGTATGTTATAAAATTTCCTTGCTGCTCATACTTTTTTGAAAGGAATAAATATTACATTAAGAACGGAATCGTTTGTGATAGGCATGAGTATGATGTTTCATTTTCTGTTCAGGATATTAATAAAGCAGTGTTGGAATATGCTAAAAAGGGCGGGCTATGATTTTTTCTGTAAAGAGTTTATCAAGGAAACCGTTTTTACTGCTTCTTGATTTATTGATAATCGTTCTGGCGGTTATGACTGCATACTCTTTTTTTGGCGGAGTATCCAGCCATAAAAAAGTCGCCGATGAAAAAAAATATGAAAAGAGCAAGTATGAGAAGTATCTCAAAAGCATCAGGGAAGAGAAGAATGAGATATCTGAGTTTTTCAGAGTTCTTGAAAAATATGATGCAAGACTGATAGAGTTCACATTTGTGGGTGGAAGGATAGAGAGTACGGTTATGCTTGAGCTCTCAGAAGGTCAGGAGATAATCACGAAGTATGCGGTAAAAAAGATTTCTGAGTTGAAAACAGGAGAAAAGAGCATAGTCTTTCTCAGTATATTTACTGAATAAGGAGAGTTTATGAGAATAAGGGCTTTGGTTGCCTTAGTACTGCTGGCTTTCTTTTTGATACTTTCAATGCTGTCCAAGGAGGAACCTTATGAGGAGCAGGTCTTTATACTGTACAGCATCGGAAGCGGTTCGATAGACAGAAAATTTTCAAATAAAGAGCTTAAAAAATTTATGAGTGCTGTTTTGGCTGACGACTCAAAGGTTGACAGTATAAAACTGCTCAGAGAAAACAGCAGCGTGAATAATATCTCTACTGACTTTACCCTACAGGTTAAGCAAAGTCTGCCATCTGAGGGTGAGTTTGCTTATAAAACACTTATCTGTGCTGAAAGTGCCGAAATAGCAGAGAGCATATTTGACGGAAAGGTCTTTTCTCTTGAGTATCTGTGGTCGATGAAAGATTCATTCAAAAGTTTTATGCCAGACTGTATAAGATTTGCCGGAGTAAGGGTGAAAAACGGAGTAAAAAGTGCATACATCTACTTTAATGATGAACTCCTAAATGTATGTGAAGGAGAGGTTATCGGAGACAGACAGATCATGGGAATATTCGATGACGGAATACTTGTTCTCACTTGTGGAAAAGAGATTGAGGTAATCTTATGAAAAAAATTTTTCTAGTCATAGGCTTATTGCTTTTAATAGGGCTTTCTTTTACAATGAGCATAGATTATGATAAAAAAACAAACGCCAACGTAATCCTGTTTGATTTTCAAAAGGAGTTTACAGTGGTTTCAAACAGTGAGCTGACGGTTCATAAGATACTTTTCGGAGAAGAACTGTTTATCCCACAGTCATACAAAATTGAAAAAGGTCCTTTGAGATCTGTCGAAATACTTTCCAATATGTTGGAGATAAGAACTCTTATGCCAGTAAAGCCTTTAGTTGACGGCAAAAACCGTCTGATATTCAACGGAAGAGGTGCATTGAACTTTGAAAAGCTTTTTTTAAAAGAAATAAAGCTGGGAGATCTTCTTAATCTTTTTTCACAGGAGCTGAAATTAAACTGGATAAGGATGGAGCCATTTCCTCAGGAAAAATTGAGTTTGTGGTCAGATGAGATTTTTTTTGAAGATTTTATAAGGCTTATGGAAAAAACATATGCCGTTCAGGTTGTTTTTATAAACCAAGATACCTTTGTTGCCGGGAAAAATGCGGCAGAGTTTGAAAACAAGCTTCCTTATTTCATAAAAGAAGGAGTTGCACAGAAGTCTATCTTTGATATCCAAAGCACTATTGCCGGAACTTTAACTCAGATTCCCACAGATACGGTATATCTTAAGTCGACTCTTTCCGAGATTTTGTCCAGTGCGATTATCAGTTCCAGAGGAGAAAAAATATCTGTTCCGGCGTCTGGTACCGACGCAGACAAAGATGTAACCCGCAGAACCGGAGATCTTATTCAATACCGCGATCGGATACTTCAAGAGTTTTTAAGGCAGGAAGTTCTGGACATGCCCGGGCATGATTTTGAAAAGTACGAACTTGTATCCAAAGAAGAAACGAGTGTACAGACAGGTCCTGCTGGAAAAAAGGAAAAGCCTGAAGAGTATGAACTGTATGAAAAAAAGCCGGAAAAACCTAGTCAGAATTTAACTACGGAAAAAAAATCTGTAGAGGAGGAAAAGTTTTTTTATTTTTTTAACAGCAGGTATGATCTTGGACAGCTGGAAAAATTTTTTGACTGCAAATTTCAGAGATTTGATGATTATTTTCTGACGTATACTTCTGCTTTGAACATAGCGCAGATAATAAGAATTCAGGATTTTTTAAACGATGCTTATAGAGCTAAGAGCAGAGAGAAGGATAGACAGGACGAAGAGATACAAAAGATACACGAAAGTTACGCTGCAAGCATCACCTATCTGCAGGAACAGGAAAAAAGGCTAAAAGAAAGTATTCAGCAAGCTCCTGACAGCAAGCTTTCCAAAGATGCCACTGCTGTTGATCCGCAACCGACTTTTTCTGTAGAAGAACCGTTATTGATAGAATCTTCCAATGAGTCAACAGCACAGGCTTATAATGATGAAATTTTGGTAGAACCACAAAAATCATCGCAAGAAATAAAAGAAGAGGATGGAAAAAATATAACCAAAAGGTTAAACAAAGTGATAAAAGTGCCTCTTAAAGTTAAAGATATATTTGATAGAATAATTATAATGCAGGGAATAAACCTTACCGAAATTTCAAGAACCGATACCGATATCTTATATCTTATAGAATATGATGAACGCTTTGAGGAGTTTGTGCTTGAATATATACAGGCAGTGATGTCAGAGAAGTCCGAAGTATCTGAGTCTTCAGATATTAAGGAGCTTATCGTCTCTGTGTGCCGGCGCAATGGATTTAATTGCGTATGTGATCTTTCCAAGGAGATAAAAATTCATGTCAACCATGCTGTTTTTACTATGGAATCACTGTTTCGGCTATGTTTTGCAAAAGGTATAAGTTATAATTATTTGGATAACCAAACTATCCGTTTTTTTAATAAACAAAAAATGCTTAAATATGAGATAATAGTAATGAACGGAAGTGACTTGGGGTCAATAACCCTTGAGAACCTTTATGAGATAGCCAGGTTGAATATAACCAGCTCAAGGTATATTGATGAGAAGCTTAATATACTTGCAAGACAAAGCTTTTATGTTATGCAGGGAGAAGAGGCTCAGATAAATTCAAATGTATCCATACCTGTACTGGTGGATGAAAAAGACGGAAAGAAAGTTTACTCCAAAGTTCAGTCTAGCTTCAAATCCAGAGTAAAAGGAAGTTATGACGAGATGACTGGAAGCATAACAACAACTTTCTATGTTGAGCTGACCGAAGCCAAGGAACAGAAAGAAAGTGCTCTTGACAGCAAGACCATAGAGACTTCTTTCATGACTGGAAACGGTGGGCTTATTAAGATTGGAGGACTTAACTTTTCCAAGACCTACAGAATGAAAAAAGGGGTTCCTCTTTTAAAAAACATCCCATTAATAGGAGATTTTTTCTCATACTATAAAAATGAAGTTTCAAGTTTTGAACTCGTTTTTCTTATAAGGGCGGAGGTTCTTACCAAACCGGTTGCACAGGATTACAAATGATTGAAATGACAGGGGGTGCAGCATGTATTCAAAAAAAAGAATGCCTGCAGCAAGCGGAAAGTTTTACCCGCAGGATTCATCAGAACTTTCAGCGAAGATGAAAGGATACTTCCCCGAGGGTTTTCATGCCGGTGAAAAGCTCATAAGATGCAGTGGTGCCATAGTGCCTCACGCCGGGTATGTTTTTTGTGCGCAGACAGCTGCAAAAGCTTATGAGAAGATTTTTAAGGACGGAACGGTAGATACAGTTGTTATTATAGGACCCAATCATAGCGGGTTGGGAGAAAGTATTTCTGTTTATCCGCAGGGAAGCTGGGTTACTCCTTTGGGAGAAGTCGAAGTAAACAGCACACTTGCATCTGATATACTTTCAAAATTGAGTAGGAACGGCGATTACCTTGCGCATATCTATGAGCATTCGCTCGAAGTACAGCTGCCATTTATACAGTACTTGACGGGAAATAACTTTAAAATACTTCCCATATGTATGAAGGATCAGAGTATAGAGGCGGCATCCGCACTTTCCGGTATTCTTAAGGAATACAAGCATGACGGTGTTCTTTTTATAGCATCGACCGACCTTAATCACTATGAAAGCCAGGAAGTTACTTTAAAAAAAGATGCAATGGTTATGGATGCTGTAATAAAGATGGATATGCAGGAGCTTTACAGTTCGTTAAAGCATTATGATATCAGCATGTGTGGATATGGACCGGTAGCCGTGCTGATGGGACTTGAGTTTGAAAAATCGGTTCTAACGGGGCACAATACAAGCGGTGATGTCCTGGATGAATATACTAGTGTCGTAGGTTATCTGTCAGCGGTATTAACATGAAATAAAAATTCTGCCAGGAGGTGTATGATATGACATTAAAAACCGAATATGGCACTCTCGTTATAAAACCTGAGGTTATAAGGGATATAGTTTATAAAGCAGTTTCTGAATCATACGGTACTGTAGATACCGGAAAACAGGGTTTTTTCAATAAGATAGCCAATCTTCTGGCCAAAGAAGAAGCTAAGGGAATAAACGTAGAAGAAAGTGACAGAGGCATATTTGTGTCTGTAGACCTTGTTCTTGAATACGGGCTCCCTATTAAAAAAGTTGCAGAAAATGCCCAGGAAAATATACACCACAGAGTAACTTCCATGCTGAATTTTCAGGATGTGGTGGTGAATGTTCATATAGCAGGTTTGAAATCATAGGCACATAATTTATTCAGCGACTTGTAGAGGTGAGAAGATTGAAGAAAAAGCTTTATCTTGACGGTAAAGATATATATATAGGCATAAAAAAAGGTACCGAGGTGCTTATAAAGAATAAAGACGAGATCAATGCATTGAATGTTTTTCCGGTTCCTGACGGAGATACAGGTTCAAACATGAGTGCAGCTATGCTGGAGGCGTGCCAGTGGCTGGACAAGGTAAAAGATCCTACGGTCACAAAAGATATTTTAAAGGCTCTGAAAGACGGACTGCTCATGGGTGCAAGAGGAAATTCAGGAGTTATACTTTCCCAGATATTCAGGGGATTCACCGAAGCCATAGAGACCAAGAAGAAAGTAAATACGAATGATTTTATTCTTGCACTAAAAAGGGCCAAAGAGGTTTCATACAATGCTGTAATAAGGCCCGTAGAAGGAACGCTTCTAACTCTTATAAGAAGGCTTTCGGAACGTTCGGAAAAAGAGCTTTCTGAAATAGAAGACTTTGTTGAGTTCATGGATAAGCTCTATATAATGTCCGATGAAATTGTAAGAGAAACTCCGAAATACCTAAAAAAGTTAAGGGATGCAAACGTTGTGGATGCTGGAGCAAAAGGTTTTTCATATGTGCTTAAAGGTTTCAGCGACTCTCTTAAGGGAGATACTCAGGTAAACCTTCTTAAGATAGAAACAGCGTCTGCGCAGGAGATTGCATCCTTCGCCTATGAGGACATAAAGTATCAGTACTGTACCGAAGTCATACTAAACCTTAAAGATGCTAAAATACCAAAGACTGATCTTGAAAAACTAAGAGCATTTCTTGAAGAAAACGGTGATTCCATAGTACTTGTTCACCAGAATGAATTCCTTAAATGCCATGTGCACTCAAATCATCCAGGCATAGTTTTTGAGAAGTTCCTTGAGTTTGGCGAACTGATGAAGGTTAAAGTTGAAAATATGAAAGTACAGCACGAGCATCTCATTGATGATAAGAATAAAACAGAAGAGATGGAAGTTCAGCAGCAGGAAGAAGAAACAGAAACAGAAACAGAAGTGTTCCCTCAGAGAAACTGGGGTATCGTTTCAGTTTCACCCGGTAAAGGACTCAGTGAAATATTCAAGAGCCTGGGGGTAAACAAAATCATATTCGGCGGACAGACTATGAATCCAAGCGTTAAGGATATAGCCGACGCTTTGAATGCAATGCCCTACTCGAAAGCAATAGTTCTTCCAAATAATCCCAATATAATAATGACCGCACAGAAAGCGGCAGAAATGAGCGATAAGGAAGTCTTAGTACTTCCCACCAAGTATGTTCAGGAAGGCGTGGCGGCTCTGCTGGGCTTTCAGGACGAGATGGAAAGACAGGATCTTGAACAATCCATGCAGGGGTACATTGATTCTATAGTTCCAATACAGGTTACGTATGCCGTAAGAGATTCTGAGATAGGCAGTGAAAAGATTAAGAAGAATGAAAACCTGGTTTTTGTGGGTAAAGATCTCAAAGCACATGGAAAAGATATATATAAAGAAACGTTAAAAGCACTTACAGAGGTAATTGATCAGGGGTATGAAATAGTTACTATCTTCTACGGTGAAGGTGTAGAGGAAAAACATATAAACCAATTTGTCAAAAGATTGACCGACAAGTACAGCAAGATAGAAGTTGAAGTTCATTACGGTGGTCAGCAGCACTATCCTATGCTTATATCGGTTGAATAATCGGACAAATAATTACAATCTTTTTGATCTGGAGGGAATATTTTGAATATACAGCAGCTTATTATGGCGCTTGATAAGTTTTGGAGCGACAATGGTTGTGTTATCGATCAGCCGTATGATATAGAAATGGGAGCGGGAACATATCATCCGTCCACATTTTTCAGGTCTCTTGATCCTTTTGAATGGAAAGTTGCATATATACAGCCAAGCAGAAGGCCGAAAGACGGAAGGTACGGAGAAAATCCCAACAGGATGCAGCGTTTTTATCAATATCAGGTTCTTATAAAGCCGTCACCTGAAAACATACAGGAGCTTTATCTCCAGTCGCTTAAAACATTAGGAATAGACCCGATGGAGCATGATATAAGATTTGTTGAGGATAACTGGGAGTCACCTACTCTGGGAGCATGGGGTGTAGGATGGGAAGTATGGCTTGACGGAATGGAAATAACCCAGTTTACATACTTTCAGCAGATGGGAGGAATTGATGTAAAACCTGTTTCTGTTGAAATAACCTACGGAATAGAAAGAATTTCAATGTATCTTCAGGGAATAGAGAATGTATACAATACCAAATGGAACGATACCGTCGATTACGGATATCTATATAAAGAAAATGAAAGACAGTTTTCAGTGTTCAACTTTGAACAGTCTGATACCGAACTTTTAAATAAGCTGTACGGACTTTACAAAAATGAGTTTGAAAGACTTATAGAAAAAGGACTTTATCTTCCGGCCTATGATTTTCTTGCCAAAACAGCTCATTCATTTAACCTTTTGGATGCCGCCGGTGCGATAAGCGTAAATGAAAGACAGAAGTATATTCTGGATATAAGATCGATGTCCAGAAAGTGTGCGAGCACATATGTAAAAGCAGTAAACGGAGGAAATTCAAATGAATAAATTACTTTTTGAGATAGGGGTCGAGGAACTTCCATCTTCTGAGTATTCAAACATAGAGCTCCAGCTTGAAGAAATTATAAGATCAGAGTTAAAGACAAGAAATATTGAGTTTTCGGATATAGAAACAGTAGTTGCTCCAAGGAGGTTTGGAGCGGTTGTTTGCGGACTTTCAGATAAAGAACCGGACACGTTTACCGAAAAGAAAGGACCTGCACGGAATCTTTGCTTTGCAGAGGACGGCAGTCCTTCCAGAGCCTTTGAGGGTTTTCTTAAATCATCGGGAGCAACCGTCGATCAGGTTATCTTCAAAGAGATAAACGGCATTGAATATGCCCATGTGAAGATTGATAAAAAAGGCAAAAAAACCAAAGAGCTTTTTGAACAGATACTTGGACCTGCAATCACTAAGATGAACTTTAAAAAGCCCATGCGCTGGGGTAAAGGAGAGTACTCTTTTGTAAGACCTGTCCATTGGGTTCTGGCTCTGTATAATGATGAGATAATGAATATAGAAATTTTTGGTAAAAAATCATCGAACAAAACATACGGACACCGTTTTTTTGGCAGGGAAGAGATCATTAACAATGCGGATGAGTACTTTTCAAAGCTGCGCAGCTCTTTTGTTATTGCCAGGCTTTCAGAGAGAGTTGAAAAGATAAGTACAGAACTTTCAAGAATCGAAAAAGAAAGCGGTTATACATGTGACCGCGATAAAGAGCTCATAGATGAAATTGCAAAGCTTACAGAGTATCCCACAGCGGTTGTAGGAAGCTTTGATGAGAAGTATTCATATCTTCCACCTGAAATAACTACCGTAACTATTAAACATCATCAGAGAAGCTTTCTTGCTCTGAAAGACGGTAAAGCTACCAATAAGTATATATCTTTTCAGGACGGCTACTCTAGAGAGAAGAATGTAGTTACAGGATATTCAAGGGTTATAAATGCACGTCTTGATGATGCAGCATTTTACTATAATGATGACCTTAAAGCGGTTGTACAGGAGAGATTTGAT
>JAKJGQ010000005.1 GCA_022704305.1 Thermotogae bacterium
ACAGAATTTTTTAAACAGTTAATCTTGTTTGGTTCAATAATAATAGTAATATTTTTGATTTTATTTTTTATTGGAAAAAACATAAAAAAAAGAATTCAAAAAATGGAAAAAACGGTCGAAGTATTTGGAAACGGAAATCTTTCTGTAAGATTTGATGAAGCAGGGCATGATGAAGTCTCGAAGATATCAAAAAGCTTAAATATAATGGCATCAAACCTCAAAAATATTCTTAAAGATATAACAGAATCTTCGGGGCAGATAGGGCAATCCAGTCAAAGTCTTGCATCAATTGCAGAACAAACCAACGCTGCAAGCGAAGAATTGGCAGGGCAAAGCACAAAAATTGCTTCAAATACAGAAAATGCAAGTGCAAATGTAGAAGAAATGACCTCTGGAATTGAAGAAGTTGCCTCGAGTGCACAGTTGCTCTCAAAATCCGCACAGGATCTGAGCCAGGCGGCTGAAAAAACTCTTAATGCGGCGAAAACTGGTGTAAGTTCAATAAAAGATATATCTTTTACCATAGACGATGCTATGAAAAAATCTAAAATCACATTATCCAATACACAGCAGCTTAATGAACGGTCTGAGAATGTAGGAAAAATAGTAGATACAATCAATTCGATAACTGAGCAGACCAATTTGCTAGCTCTTAATGCTGCGATAGAAGCTGCGAGAGCAGGGGAGGCTGGAAAAGGTTTTGCTGTTGTTGCCGAAGAAATACGTAAATTGGCGGAAGAAAGCTCTAAAGCTACATCACAGATAGCAGATATTCTGGGGGAAATAAAAAGTAAATCTGTAGAAGTAAATAAAGCAACTCAGGAAAATTCCGGAGCTGTTGAAAAGATTGACTTGGAAATGAAGAAGATGTCTTCAGAGTTTGAAAGAATTGAGGAAATGGTAACTTCAATGAATGCCGGGATAGAAAGCATCACATCAACAACCGAAGAGCAAAGTGCATCGGCTGAGGAAATGAGTGCCGCAATGGTGAAGGTTGCATCACTTATAAATGAAATAAATGAACAGGTAAAAAGCATGTCCAGTGCAATAGGAGAACAAGCAGATGGTGCCCAACATGTAAGTGCCAGTGCTCAGGAGCTGTCAGCACTTGCTGAAAATCTCAGTGCAAATACAAATAAGTTCAAAGTATAAATAGTAAAGGACAAAACCCTTCCATGCAGAAGGGTTTTGTTTTTTTGCAAAGCTCACTTGACATAAAATGCAAAGCATGCTATACTATAAAAAAGGACTTTCCTTAAAAAGGAGCGGTAAATGAATACAAAAATTCCGGACTTAAGAAAAGAGAGGAAAATTTCTCAAGAAGAACTTGCTTTGTCGGTAGGGGTTACACGACAGACAATTACCTCTATTGAAGTAGGAAAGTACACTGCATCACTGCCGTTAGCGTACAAGATAGCTCGTTATTTCGGACTAAAAATAGAAGAAGTATTCGATTTTTCAGAATACAACGATTGAGAGGGTGCAAAAATGGAGGTTTATAGAAGCAAACTAAAAAGAAGGATTTTGTTACTTTCGATACTGGTTCTTTTTTCAGCTTTTCTTGGAGTTTATGATGTTTTTTTCCAGACAGATATCAGCAAAAGCGGAATCTTTTGTTTTCAGTGCGGATTAACCACAGCGATAGCGATCATCGCTGCAATACAGATTATGCGTTTTAAAGGCGTATTGAGCAATGATGAAAAGCTAAAGGTTCAGTTCAATAAGGAAAACGATGAAAGACTCAGAGCAATAAAAGCTAAAGCTGGAATGCCAATGCTAATGGTTACTTCTATAATGATTATCGTTGCAGCAATAATAGCAGGTTATTTTAATACAGTCATTTTTATTACTCTTGTAAGTGTGGCCTTGTTTCAATTGATTTTCGGACTGCTTGTAAAATTACTCTATATGAAAAAGATGTAGCATTGATAATGCCAGAGGATGGGGAAAAAGAGGAATAGATTTGATATAATTTTAGTATCAAAAACCGGGCGGTATAAATAATGGATGGTCAGAAGCTGAATGGGTTGAATGAGCAGTATGTTTCATGTATAAACAAGGTTCAGGATTATATTGAATCTAATATAGCTTCAGAGCTTTCGCTTAATGTTATCTCTGATGTGGCTAACTTTTCTCCTTTTCATTTTCACAGAGTTTTCAAGGCAGTGATGGGTGAATCTTTGTTTCATTTTATTCAGAGGACACGGCTTGAAAGGGCAGCTGGGTTTCTGGTTAAAGACGGGGATATGCTTATTTCTCAAATTGCTGCGGAGTGCGGATTTTTAAATCAATCGGTTTTTTCAAAGGCCTTTAAAAGTTATTTTGGATGTAGTGCTTCAGATTTCAGGAAAACTCATTCAATGGATTGTATCAAAGCTACAGGTTTTTTTAAAAAGCAAAAAGATAATACGCAAAAGCTTGAGTATTCTGTTAAAGTAGAAGATCTGAAAGATATTAATGTTGTTTATATACGGTATACAGGGCCTTATAAAGGTGATTCGGCATTGTTTTCGTACCTTTTTGAGAAGCTTTACAGATGGGCGGATTCAAAAGGGTTGATTCATTTTCCTGATACCCAAGCTATTGTGATATATCATGACAACTATGATATAACCCAGGCAAGCAAGCTTAGGTTAAGTGCCTGTTTTACCGTAAAAAAGTATTTTGAGGCAGATGGGGAGTTTGGAAGTATGATTATTCCCGGAGGAAAGTATGGCGTGGGGTACTTTGAGCTTGATGATACACAGTATCAGCAGGCATGGGATCTAATGTACGGTCAATGGCTTACCGGCAGCAGATACAGGCCTGATGACAGGAACTCTTTTGAACTTTATCCTGCAAATGATTCTGAGCAGAATAGAAAAAAGAAGGTTTTGATACATATTCCCATAAAAGATTTTTGATATTAATGCTTTCCTGTGCTTATGTACAGGATTTTCTTTTTTGTAAGCTTAAGGGTATGGGTATATCATTTATGTATAGTATAATATATTTGCTGGAAAGTATGGTATTTAATAATCCCGCTTGGAGCAGGGAGTTAATAGGAGTAGTGTATGCATATATATCTTATAAGGCACGGCGTAACGCAGGCAAACATCGACGGAATCTGGCAGGGAAGGACAATAGATGCACCTCTTTCAACTAAGGGTATTGAGCAGGCACGGCTCGCTGCTCAGAGATTCAGAAACATGGACATAAAGGCGGTGTATTCATCAACGCTTATCAGGGCAAAGACGACGGCTGCTATAATATCGCAGCAGTTCGGGCTTGAGGTAAAAGAGGTAAAAGAGCTTGAGGAGTGTGCCATTGATCTTTGGAGCGGTCTTACGATAGAACAGGTCAAGGAGCAGTTCGGTGAGGAGTTTGAAATGTGGTCCAAAGATCCCATCGTATCTATCGAAGGTGTTGAATCAAAAGCGGATCTTCAGATCAGAGCAGTAAAAGCGGTAAAAGAGATAATACATAAACACGATGAATCAGACAACATCATAATAGTAACTCATGGACTTTTTTTAAGAGCATTTTTTAGCTGGCTCATGCAGATATCTATAAATTCTAGAGTATATGGGCTTGAAAATACTGGTATAAGTCATTTGACCTTTGAAAAACCGGATCATTTCAGAATACTTTCTTTGAATGAAACATGGCATCTGGACGGGTTCTTTTCACTTAATAAGGATGAAGAGTCCTTTTAATAAAGAAGGTGGAGCATGAAAAAAATAACTTCGTATGTTATTCCCTATCCTGAAAAAAAAATAGAGCATGAGGTTGTTTTGCTTATAGATGTGCTTAGATCGACAACTGTTATATCATATCTTTTTGAATACGGGGCAAAAAAGGTAAGTATGGTACGGACTGTGTCACAGGCAATGAGTATGAAAGGAGAAGAATCTAAGATACTTGGTGAAAGAAAGGGTCTTAAAGTCAAGGGCTTTGATTTTGGTAACTCTCCGTATGAGCTTAAGGTACAGTATGAAAAAGGGTTTAATTTTTCTGCTCATGATTATGTGATAACTACTTCCAATGGTGCTAAGGCGTTTTCAAAGGTCTGTGAAAACTCTGATGTAATGGCTGCATCTTTTCAAAATTACCTTAAGATATGCCAGTACCTGGAAACAGCGGATGATATAGGAATACTCTGCTCCGGTACAAAGAGCTGTGTTTCATCAGAAGATCTTTATCTTGCCGGGAAGATCATTCAGAACTTTCTTAACAAGGGGCAGTACTCTCTGAATGATGATTCAAACATATGTCTTGCTCTTGCCGGACTTACAGCTTCACAGATAATAGAGAAATCATCACACGCCCTTGCACTTAAGAAGCTTGGGTTTATAAACGACCTGAATCTTTGTTTTTCTGAAGAAAAGTTCTCTGCTGTTCCCTTTTCTAAAAGAGGCGGGCTTACCTTCAGGTGTTTTTAATTTTCTTTGATTCTCAGGTACAGTTTTCTTTTTTCTTCATACATTCTGGAATCGGCTATCTGAAATAATTTCTTCGGATCAGTCGATTCTTTTGGATATAAAGCATGTCCTATACTGAAACTTATTTCAAATGGTTGATTTTCGGTAGGCGGATACTTAGCGGTCATGCTTTTAAGTCTTCTGATTATAGTCTGGATATCTTCTTCGTTTTTTATTTCGAGTAATACTACGAACTCATCTCCCCCGTAGCGTGCTATAAAATCATCATTGTGAAAGCATTTTTTAAGTATCAGGGCACATTTTTCAAGAGCTCTGTCACCCATCCTATGGCCCCATTTATCGTTAATGCGTTTAAAGTTATCTACATCAAGCATAAGCAGAAGAAATTTTTTATTGAATGCAATTCTTGTTAGGTCCTCAAAGTAATTTTCAAATCTTCTTCTGTTGTAAAGACCTGTAAGATAGTCAGAATTTATTGCCCGGCTCTGGATGTTAATATATATAATGAGCAATGATATTGAAACGCTGTTCCATGCAAGCGCCATACCGTAAAAAAGCATTTGGATAAGGGTACCTATAAATGGGATCAGAGGAAACGTAATCAGCGTATAAAAATCGCTTTTAGGGATTTTTTTCTTATTAAATACAATCATCATTAGTCCTATAAGGAAAAAGCCAAAGTATAAAAGCTCTGCCTGCCAGTACCAACTCCCCCTGTGATATCTGTTCATCTCATCCACATAAAAAAGCAGTCCGTTTACCGGAGCTGTAAGTGAAAGAGTGGTTATATACACGATTGCCGGAGAAAACCAGAGCCATATCTTTTTGGTTCTTTTTTTGTTGTGGTGAAGCTGATGGTCCAGATACATTATCCACAGTATTCCGGGATAAAGGGTAATTATCATCAGTATGACGGTATCCAGAATTAGAAGGAGTCTTGCAGTACTGCCAGCCATACCATCGAGTTTCCAGCCTAAAGCTTCAACAATAAGTACATTTATGGTAATTGCTACAATGACTGCAAAAAGTTTATTTTGAAAATGGCCATAATCTCTTTCGTGCAGGATTTTTAATAGTATTACTGTAAGGACACCTATCGAAACAATATATACCTGCATAAACTGAAAAAACTGCATATTTCCTCCCGATTTCACAAACTTTCTGTGTTGAATCAGATAAATTATATCATACCTGTTATATGTTATCGGCAAAAAAATGCCTGCAGTTTAATTTTGCAGGCATTTTTAAATTATATCAGAAATGTAGGATCATTTTGAATATCAAATCCGGCATCATTTTCATTTTTTGTCATTTCACCGTAAAGTGGACCTGCGGTTATTCGTTTTATCTTTATGTCAGCAAACTTTCCTATAAGGGAAGTGTCCTGAGAATTAAATATAACTATCTTGTTATTCGTTGTTCTGCCGTAAAGAGCGGTATCGCTGGCTTTGGCTTCTGGTATTATCCTCAGGAGCTTATCTCTGTACTTTTCATTTTCTTCGCGGTTAATCTCTTTCTGAAGCTCCATAAGGTACATAAGCCTTCTGTTTTTCTCTCCGGGAGCAATGTTATCTGGCTTATACTTATATGCTATCGTTCCTTCGCGCGGAGAGTATTCTGCAAGGTTAACACGTTCAAATCGGCATTCTTTTATTAGATCGACTGTCTGCTGAAAGTCTTCTTCTGTCTCTCCCGGAAATCCTACAATAATATCAGAACTGATCGTCACAGAAGGTATTTTATCTTTTACTTTTTTCACAAGATCTATAAACTGCTGTCTTGTATATCGTCGGTTCATACTTTTGAGTATGCTGTCGCTTCCTGCCTGTACGGGAAGGTGAACATTTCTTGCCGCATTGCGTGATGCAGCTATTTCGTCAATTAGCGAATCGGTAATATCGGTAGGATAAGATGTAAGAAACCATACTCTTTTAATTTCTTCGATTTCCGAAGCTTTTTTTATTAATAAATCAAGTTTCGGTTTTCCGTCAGAAAAATCTTTGCCGTAAGAATCAACATTCTGTCCTAAAAACGTTATTTCCCTGTATCCTTTTGCTGCATAGTCATATACTTCATTTATTATATCCTCATAAGGACGACTTTTTTCCAGGCCTCTTGTATATGGAACGATACAGTAGGTGCAGTACTTATTACAGCCGTATATTATAGTTATCCATGCGTGATGTCGGCTGGTTGGATTTTTTGGAAGTTCATGGCTCACACAGTCGAGCTTGTCTGAAAGATCTACAAAGCGTTTGTGTTTCTGTGCCCGTTGGATTAAGGTTACAATATCGCTGATATTTCTGGTTCCAAAAACAAAGTCGACTCCGTCGAATCTTTCCAGAATCGCTTTACCTTCTTTTTCTGCAGAACAGCCACCTACACCTATTATGAGCTTTCTGCTTTTTTTTATCTTGAGAAACTGTCCGATGGTTCCGTACATTTTGTTCTCAGCCTTTTCTCTTACCGCACATGAGTTTATGAGAACTATATCGGCATCTTCAGGATTTTCTGTCCATAGATACCCTGCTTGGGTGAGAAGGCCTGACATAATTTCGGAGTCGTTGACGTTCATCTGACATCCGAAGGTCTTGATTAAAAAATTCATTCTTCCTCCTTATGAAAAAGACGCCGTAACGGCGTCTTTATTTGGTTTATTTTACTTTTTTTCTTCCTCTTCTTCTTCAACAAGATTGCTGGCAATTTCACTGTATTTTTCTTCTGCATCAAGCTTGTTGGCTATCTCTTCAGGAATATCTTCTGCTGTGCCTGCTGATGCAGGTGCCTGTACAGCATCGGTTCTTCCCTCACGTCCTTCTATAAAAGCATCGGACATCTTTGCTGTTATGAGCATGACAGCCCTTATAGCGTCGTCATTCGCAGGAATTATCCAGTCAATAACGTCTGGATCACAGTTGGTATCAACTATCGAAACGACAGGAATACCGAGATCATTGGCTTCTTTTATGGCAATTTCTTCTTTTCTGGGGTCAATGACGTACATAACTTCAGGAAGCTTGGTCATACCTCTTAAACCGCCAAGGTTCTTTTCAAGTTTTTCAAGAATTCTTTTGAAGTGTGACTGTTCCTTTTTTGGAAGCTTTGTAAACTCTTCGGATTCAACATAAGCGAGAAGTTCTTCAAGTCTGTTGATTCTTTTTCTTATAGTTGTGAAGTTTGTAAGCAAACCTCCGAGCCATCTGTTGTTAACATAGAATCCGCCGCATCTTTTGGCTTCATCGGCCACGATCTGCTGAGCCTGTTTTTTGGTTCCAACAAAAAGTATGCTTCCGCCGTTTGAAGAAACTTTTCTTATGAAATCATAAGCATCGTTTACTGACTGAAGAGTCTTCTGAAGGTCGATGATATGAATTCCTTTTCTTTCTGTAAATATGTACGGCTTCATTTTCGGATCCCATCTTCTGGTTCTGTGACCAAAGTGAGCTCCGGCTTCCAATAACTGTTTCATGCTTACTACTGACATCCTGCACCTCCGCTGAATTTTGATTTGGTTTTCATCCTCCGCTTTTCTTTTTACCGCACCAACCCTAAAGAGTATCCGGGCACCGTGGTGGGGAACAAAAAACGTGGGCTTTATCCCTTTAAGGGATTTTATTACACTTCTATTCTATCAAACTCTGACCATAGTCCTTCTAAGTCGTAAAATTCTCGTCCCTCTTTTGTAAAGAAATGAACTACTATAGATCCGGCATCGATGATCATCCAGTCGTAGTTTTTTCCTTTATCGTAGGTTATAAGATCAATTTTGTTATCTTTAAAGATTTTCAGGACGTAGTCTCTCAGCGCACTCATGAGGGTATCGGAGTCGACTGTGCATATCACAAAGTAATCCACTATGAGCGAAGACTCCTTCATATCGATTATTTTTATATCTTTGGCGTCTTTATCGTCCAGTAACGAAATTACCTGTTTTAGAACTGTTTTTACCTTATCTAGTTCCAAAAAAAACTCACCTCCGTAATTTTATTCAACAGTTACACTTTTTGCAAGATTTCTGGGTTTATCGGGATCAAGCTCCCTCAGCAATGCCACGTTATAGGCAAAAAGCTGCATAACAGGAGCAACCGCAAGCGGAAAAACCGCTTGTTCGCATTTGGGAATAAGTATATAATCATCGGTCAGGGTTTTTATTTTTTCATCCCCTTCGATTCCTACAGCGACAACCCTTGCTTTTCTGGCTTTGACTTCCATTATGTTTGATATCATCTTTTCTTTTATGTCATCATCACATACCATTGCAAAAACAGGGAACTCTTGATCTAAAAGTGCTATAGGTCCATGTTTAAGTTCTCCTGCCTGGTATCCTGTGGCGTTTATGTAACTAATTTCTTTAAGCTTAAGTGCCCCTTCAAGAGCCGCTGTATATCCGAATCTTCTGCCAATATACATCATATTTCTGTATCCGCAGTAAGACTTTGAAAGTTCTTTTATCTTTTGGGAGTAACCCAGTACTGTATTGAAGTATTCAGGAAGATTCTCTATTTGGCATAATGCGTTTTTAATATCCTCTGAGTACAGGTTCTTCCATAGTGCAATCTGAGCTCCGACAATATAGAGTATAGCTATCTGTGCCGTATATGTTTTGGTTGCCGCAACGCCTATCTCTGGCCCTGTGTTCATATATATTACAGAGTCAGACTCTCTTGGAATGGTTGAACCGACTACATTACATACGGTAAGCACATGAGAGCCGTTCTTCCTGGCAATCCTTACTCCTTCAAGAGTATCAAGAGTTTCTCCGGACTGCGAAATGGCAATTGTAAGGGTTTTCCCGTCAATCTTTGGATTCATGTATCTGAATTCGGAAGCTACTTCTATACTTACATCAATATTTGAATAGTACTGCATGAAGTACTTCATTGCAAGACCAGCATGATAAGCTGTTCCGCATGCCACAATATAAATCTTTTCAAGCTTGGTTTCTATAAAATCTTTTAACGGTTCAAGCTCTTTAATACAAGGAATTCCGTCTTTTAAACGTCCTATGGTTGCTGATTTTATGGCAATGGGCTGTTCGAAGATTTCCTTTTCCATAAAGTGATTGTAGCCGCTTCTTTCGGCACATGCCTCATCCCAGTTGATATGTATAGGTTTTCTTTCAATCTTATTTCCTTGGAGGTCATACAGTTCATAACCGTTATTGGTAAGCTTGGCAATCTCTCCGTCGTTTAAAAAGTTGACATCTTTTGAGTAACGCAGAATAGGAGTAACATCTGAAGCAAGCATTGAAATATTGCTTCCGGCGGATATTACAAGCGGACTCCCTTTTCTTGCTGCAATTATACAGTTGGGTTCATCCGTGTGTATTACCCCGATTGCATAGGCTCCATTCAGCTCATGAAGGACTTTTATGACACATTCAAGAAGATTACCTGAATAGTTTTCTTCAACCATATGGGCAATAACTTCTGAATCGGTCTCGGATTTGAAAATATGCCCGTTTTTAATAAGCTTTTCTCGCAGGTACTGAAAGTTTTCAATTATCCCGTTATGAATTATGGCTACTTTTCCGGTGCAGTCGGTATGAGGGTGCGAATTTTGGTCGCTTACCCCGCCGTGAGTGGCCCATCGGGTATGTCCCAGCGCCGTGGAAATCTTTTTTTCCATGAGCTGTGGAATTTCAGACTCAAGATTGTAAATTCTTCCCTCTTTCTTGTAAATGCTGATGTTTTTTTCGTTTTCAATTGCTATACCAGCTGAATCATAACCTCTGTACTCAAGTTTTTTCAACCCATTAATCAAGTCTTGGACATTAAGTCCTTCACCAACAAACCCAAAAATTCCGCACAAAATATTACCCCCTGTTACAGCGAGATTTTAGAAATCAGTTCGTCCTTTACTGCCCTGTATGCAACTTTTATGGCGTTATAAACAGCCTGTGCATCTGAAGAGCCGTGCGCTTTTACAAGAACACCGTTAACTCCCAGTAAAAAAGTTCCTCCATACTGTTTGTAGTCCAGTTTGGATTTGAGGAGTTTAAGTCTTTTTTTAATCAAAAGCCCTCCCAGTTTATCCTTTATACTACCGGTTTTTATAAGCTGTTTCATTTCGTCAAGGATGTAATAAGCTGTTCCTTCCATTGTTTTTAATACTGCGTTACCTGTGAATCCATCTGTAACAAGTACATCAAAGGTACTGCCGAAGATCTCTCTTGCTTCTATGTAGCCAATGTAGTTTATTTCATGAAGTCCTTTAAGGAGCTGATGGGCTTCTTTGGTTACGGAAGATCCTTTTTCTTCTTCTGTACCGTTGTTTAAAAGACCAACCCGTGGATTTTCTATTCCAAGAAATCTTGCAAATGCGTTTCCCTGCTTAGCAAAATCCAAAAGAAACTCAGGCTTAACATCGGCATTGGCTCCGATATCGCACAGAACCCTCACCTTGCCGTTCTTTCCGGGTAAGGCGGCAACAAGCGACGGCCTTTTTATCCCAGGAAGTCTTCCGGAAACAAAAATTCCTGCAGATAAAAGAGCACCTGTATTTCCGCAGCTCACAAATGCTCCCAGTTCTTTACTTTTTAATTTTTCGCATCCTATATATATAGACGAATCCTTAAGTTTGAGGACTTCTGTTGGTTTTGTGTCGTTTGTGACATTATCACTGGCCGGAGTAAAGCTGAAGTTTGTCAGACCTTTTTCAGTAAGCTCTGAAAAATCAGAGCTTTTTCCGCCCATGAAACATATTTCCAGATCAGGCATATCTTGGGCTTGTAAGGCAAAAATCGCGCCCTGAATCAATGAAACGGGCGCGTTATCTCCACCATATAAGTCCAATCCTATACGGATTTTAGACATAATTATTCTCCGATTTCAAGAATCTGCTTGTTCCCATAATAACCACAATTAAGACATACTCTGTGTGGCATTTTTGGTTCTCCGCATTTCGGGCATTTAACTACATCTACTTTTATCGCTGCATAAAACTTTGCTCTTCTTCTTCTTGTTCTTGCTTTAGATGGTTTTTGCTTTGGAACGGCCATGGAAAATACCTCCTCTATAAGTATAAATTTATTTTTCCAGAAGTTTATTAAGAACTTCAAAACGCGGATCAATTTCTTTTTCACAGCAGATATGCTGTGGATTTTCATTTAGATCCGTACCGCATACAGGACACAATCCTTTACACTCCTGAGAACATAAAGGTTTTTCCTGAACAGATAATATTATAGCTTCAATTACTCTGTCTGTCAAATCCAAAATTGATCCGTCATAAAAAAAAGTATCGTCAAGAGACTCCAAATGTTCGGTTTTTAATCCTTTTTCTTCAAAAAGACTGCTTACATAAACGGAATCGAACGTTTCATCGACGCTTTGTTCCATCTTTTTTAGACAGCGTGAACAATGCAAACCAAGCAGCGTTTTTACCCTGCCCTTGGCAATAATACCGTCTCCGGATTTCCTAACTTCAAGGCTTACGCTTATGGGATCAAGAAACTCTCCTTCTTCCGACAGAAGCTGAATGCTGTGCCAATTATTTATTTCAAAGTTTTTTTCCAGCAGTTCGTCAAAACTTTCAAGATTTATTATCAGATCCTTGGAATATAGATCTTCGTTAAGCATCAACATCACCTCAAGTAGTATATTTTACTTCTTATTCTTTTAATTGGTGGGAATAGCATGTAAATATTTTGAAAAACTTTCAATGTTACACAAAATTTACTTGATTTAGTTTAAATTATTGTTTATAATCTACTTATATTATACCGATCGTTGCATTGGGTAACTCGGTAACGTTTTTACGGAGGTAAGGTTTTATGAAAGGAACAGTTAAGTGGTTTGATGCAAAAAAAGGTTATGGTTTTGTTACTGGTGATGATGGAAAAGACGTATTTATCCATTTCTCAGCAATTAAGATGGATGGTTACAAGAAGTTAGAAGAGAACCAGAAAGTTGAATTTGATGTTGTTGATGGTCAGAAAGGTCCTCAGGCTGCTAACGTAAAAATTATCTAAAACCTAAAATCAATAGCCCCTACGAAAGTAGGGGCTTTTCATTTATAAAAACTCAGTATTTTTCTTCGCTACTTTCCCCTTTGATTATCTTTATTCCGGCGCTTGCACCAAGTCTTTGTGCACCACATGCAATCATCTTTTTTGCTGTATTGTAGTCTTTTATTCCTCCGGATGCTTTAACTTTTACATCTTCCCCTACAACAAACTTCATCAGGGATACATCCTCCATTGTTGCTCCTCCAGTACCAAAACCCGTTGAAGTTTTTACAAAATGAGCGCCTGCCAGTTTAGAAAGTACACAAGCAGCGATTTTTTCCTCACGAGTAAGATAGCATGTTTCTATAATAACCTTGACGGTTTTCTTATCGGCCTGCTCAACAATGTCCTTTATCTCCCTGTACACATATTCATAATCAAGGCTTTTAAGCATTCCGACATTTATAACCATGTCAAATTCGTCTGCTCCGTCATCAAGGGCGCTCTGTGTCTCATAAACCTTTACGCTGCTGTCACATACTCCCAAAGGAAAACCGATAACAGTTGCTACTTTTACTTTACATGAACGGAGTTCCTCCTTTGCAAGAGAAACATATGCCGAATTAACGCATACCGAAAAAAAGTTATTTTCTTTGGCCTGACGGCACAAAAGCTTAATATCCTGAACTGTCGCTGTAGGCTTGAGAAGTGTGTGATCTATATACTGAGCTACTTCAAGGGGTTTAATGTCTATATCCTTTTCTATAAAACTGTACTCTTTTTGAACAGTTTGCAGCTCCTGACTTATTATTTTCTCTAATTGACTATTGTTCATACTCTCCCTCCTGGATTCATATGTTGATATAACATTATAATTTTATTGTATCTGGCTTACCCGTTGATTTTCTGACAGGTACGCCATCCGAAGATAATTCTCAGCACCTCATAAAACGGTATATCTATTATAAAATCAAACTCCTTGTTATAGTTCTGTTTAAGACCGGCAAGCGTATTTCTCAATTCAGTACAGTAGTCTGGACCTTTGAGAAGTATGCTGTAACTATCCTTTGGCAAATAAAAAGTTCCCGTTTTAAGACCTTTTTGTGCGATGCTGTCTGCGGTAAGGAATATCCGCAGATTTCCAAATGTATCTACTATCTTTTGAAATGCAGAATTTGCATTTTGCTCAAACTTCATGTTGAAAAACTTTATGAAATCATAATCAAGCCTCTCATTTTCAGGTATAAATATGCCGTTCTCCTCTTGGTTCATAGCTAGAAGTCTCTTTTGATATCGGCAGTACATAGGTGTTTCTTCTGGTTTTTTGTTTACAAGGTAAGTAAGGCATTTGGCACAGCCGGTTTCTTCTTTTTCGTATTTTTTACCTATAGTGAGTTTTTTGTCGTAGTCTTCTGTAAAAACAGATGTATGGAACTGCAGGAGACTGACGATTCCCTTGGCTCTGTTTTCAAGAAAGCTTTTTGAAAGATATGAAGAAGCCTCTGTTATCTTTTTATAGTAAAGAGATATTGCCATATCCAAAAAGGCATAGCCTAAATATTTATTTGCTGCCGAAAGTGATTTTATGGCAGCATCATATTTGCTTGAGAATGTAAAAAACATGGATATAAGAAGGTACGGATAACCGCTTTGAGGGTACTTATTCATGAGAGACTTTGAGTAGTCAAGAACATCTTGGTCTTTCCTGAAAATTTTGAGTACACCATAATTAAAAAGTGATTCGCATGATTGATTGATAAGGAAAAATTTTTCTGCTTTCATGAAATCATTTCTTAACAGGTGCATAAGACCGTACTGGTTCGAGAAAACGTTGGGTGTTTTTGAACTTAGTCTGTTTTCAAGGAAAACAGCAACTTTCTCATCGGTTTCGCTAATGTCGCTCATAATAATATCAAACCATGTTTTTAGGGATTCTATGTTGACATTTATTGTTTCCAGATCTGATGAAGGTTTGTATATGGTGTTCTGTTTCTGTTCTTTTTTCTGCACACTAATGCCTTTTTTCTCAAGATCCTTTTCTACAGTTTCTCTTAGTTTAAGAATATTTTTGAGCTTTTTGCTCTCTTCTTCGTTTGGAATATTAAACATTCATCTCCACCATCCTTGATAAAGAAAAACTATAATAACTGCTTTTTCCCATAATAAGATGATCATTCATCCTTATATTCAGCAATTCTCCGCCTTGTTTTATCTTTTCTGTAAGATCTCTGTCGTCCATACTTGGTGTAGGATCTCCGGAAGGGTGATTATGAACGAGGATTATAGATACGGCATTTGATCTGATGGCGTATCTGAATATATCACGCGGATGAGCGAGAGAATGGTTTACTGTTCCCATGCTGATATCCTCGTATCCTAAGACTTTCAGTTTTGAATCAAGACATATTACCCTTACCACTTCTTTGTCGTAATGGATCATCTCTTCCGAAAAGGTGTATACACTGTCGGGAGAGTCCATTTTGTAATGTGTGTCTGCTTTCTTTTTTTGAAGATGATATCTTTTTCCTATTTCCAGAGATGCTTTAAGGTTTATGGCCCTTACCCTGCCTATACCCTGTACAGATGCGATATCGCTTATGCCGGCATCCGCAAGAGTAATAAGATCTTTGTATCTTTCCATAAGATCTCTTGAAGCTTTGAAAACAGATGCGTTTTTGGTTCCGCTCCTAAGAATCACTGCAATGAGCTCTTCATCTGAAAGAGCTTGTACACCCTGTGTTTCAAGTTTTTCTCTTGGAAGTTGGTGTTCGTCATTCATACTTTATTATCCCCCGCTCCAGCAGTTTTTTGTAGACTGATGTAACCGGAAACCCCATAACGTTATAATAATCGCCCTTTATACCTTGGATAAAAACAAGCCCGAAGTCCTGTATGCCATAAGCACCGGCTTTATCGTAAGGAGAAAAAGCATCTATATAATAGTATATTTCATTGTCACTAAGCTCTCTGAAAAAAACCTCTGTACATTCGTAAAAAACATCAGTAAATAGATTAGTTCTCAGACAGACTCCTGTGTAGACCTTGTGAGCAGCTCCTGAAAGTTTTTTCAGCATTTGAAATGCGTGTTCACGATTTCGTGGTTTTCCCAGAAATTTATCTTCTATAAACACAATGGTATCTGCAGTGATAAGTAGTTCATCATTCTCTATCTTTAAAGCCTTACTCTTATTAAGAGCTACTTCTTGAACGTAAAGTTCAGGAAGGCTTTGGGAACACTCTTCATCTATATCGCTTACAGTTATTCTGAAATCATTTGAAATAAACTTAAGAAGTTCCTTTCGCCTGGCTGATCCTGAACCCAGCACTAATCTATACTTTAGCGTCATGGTTCATACTCCTTAAAAAAATATTAGAAACTACTGCAAGTAAGTATGCGGTTACAGTACCTATTAAAACAAGATACGGATAGTAGTAGAATACGGCTTTACTGTTGCCTAGAATAAGCCCGGCGATAAGTATCTGCACTGTATTGTTTAAAAGAGCACCCAGCTCACTTATTCCTATGGTTCCAACTTTAGGAACATGCTTTTTAAGCCATCCCATAAAAAGAGCACTCGCAATTGATCCGGACAATCCCATAAAGAATGTTGCCGAAGCTATTCTCCCAGACAAAAGGCCTCCGATAAAGCTTTTTCCGAAGGCAATCATTGCACAGGATAAAACCCCATAATCCAGTACGGCAGCCAAAAGAACAGGAAGATTTGAAAATCCCCATCTTACTCCGGGAAGCGGCATGGGAAGTGGAATAAAACTTTCCACAACATACATGGCACAAGCAATACCTGTAAGAATACTTATATTTGAAAGTTTTTTCGATTTTACCATGTTATAATATCTACTCCATCTGTGTTTTTTCCGCCTATAGGTTCAACTACTATCTTATACGGAAGGCAAACGATAGTTTGATTTGTATTGCTTATCCATCCTGTTTTGACACATATCTGGTTATCGCAGGTGGATTCCTTTACCCTTGCCTTTCCCTGGTAAAACTCAACTGTAAGAAGGTGTTTCCCGTCTTTTTCTACAGGATAAAGTCCATCTTGAGATATTGAAACAGCCAGTACACCATCAATAGTGACTTTTACTCCAATTATTCCTTTTTGTGGTATTAATAAATTTAAAAAAATCATAATTACGGCAAAAAGCAAAATAGCTGCTACTATAAATATATCGTACTTTTTTGTTCTTTTCGCCATAACTACTTCACTTTATTTCTGAAGTACTCAAAACCGCTGGATTCAACAGTTTTTCCGGTATTATCGATAAGATATGCTTGTACACCAAACTTGGTAAAGTACTCCAGTGCTGGATTATCTATGCCTAGTACAAAAAGTCCGGTAGCATAGGCGTCTGCTGTCATAACCTTATCTGAAATAACCGTGCAGCTTCTGCAGTTATTTGCAGGATAGCCTGTTTTTGGGTCTATTATATGGTGATACAACGTACCGTTTTGTATGAAATATCTCTCGTAGTTTCCGGAAGTAGCAACTGCCCCACTATATATGTAAAGCGTATCAATAAGCTTTGCCGGGTCAGAGGAAAAAGGATCTCTTATGCCTATCTGCCATGGTCTGTTACCGAATTTAGGTCCTATTATTCCTATATCTCCTCCGGCATCTATAAAGCCTGTGGCTTTAGGATCAATCTCTTTTATGCGGTCTATAACCCTGTCGACAATAAAACCTTTGGAGATACCGCCAAGATCAACCGTCACACCTTCCTTGAGTAGCTTTATTTTTCTGTTTTTGCTGTCAATATCTATAAACTTGTAACTGACAAACGGGAGAACCTGTTCTATCTCATAGGAGGATGGAACTCTTTTACTGGAGTTTACATCATCAAAGCCCCATAACATCAGAACTGGTCTTAGAGTAGGATCAAAAGAATCACCCGTGATTTTGGATACATTTACCGCAGCCTGAAAAAGGAAAAGACTTTCTTCGTCGCATTCTATCTCCCTTTTTTCATTCAACTGGTATACTACACTTGAAGGTATATTTGAACTGTATTTGGCATAAAGTCTTTCGATTTCTTTTTCAGCAATTTTCAAAAGGCTTTTGGAAGATACTTTTCCTCCGGCTATATAGATTCTTACGTAGGTGCCCAAGGAAAATATTTCTGACTTTTCATAAGTGGGAAGTGGTTTTGAAAAAATTATGAATAATAAAAGGATTAAACTTATTCCCAGCATTGAAAAAATTAAAACAGTACTTTTGCTTATACTACTAAAATCTTTCGCCCGCACTTTTTGCATCCTCCGTATTCATCTGCATTGTACACTTTTACATCGTAGCCTTTCCTTTTTACTATAAGTGTCTTACAGTCAGGACAGTATGTATCGCTGTACTCCCAGAAAGGTGTATTGCCTATATAGACATAATCCAGATACTCTTTAGCAGTTTGGTATACCTTTACCAAAAAATTGTAACTTTTTGGTTCAGCCTCATATTTATATCTCGGGAAGTACTGACTGATGTGCAGGGGGATATCCTTGGAAAGAGACGATAACCATCTGAATTCCTCGGAAAGCTCGGATATATCATCGTTAAGTCCCGGAACTATAAGAGTAGTTATCTCTGTATGAACATTCATTTTGACAGAAAGCTCAATAAAATCTAAGACTTCCTTAAGGCCGCCCTGCAAAATATTACGGTATTTCTGACTATTGAAAACCTTTAAATCTATATTTAAAGCGTCAAGATAATTTAAAAGCAGCTTTGCGGGTTCTTTATTTATATAACCGTTGGTCACCATGACGGTATAGAACCGTTCCTTTGCTTTTTTCAATTCACGGCAGCAGTCAAGAACATACTCATACCATACTATGGGTTCCGAATAAGTAAAGGCAACGGATCTTACACCGGTTTTCAAGATAAGCTCCCCAAGCATTTCTGGGTATATGTACTTGCCCTCGTTGCGGCAGTACTGGGATATTTCAAAGTTCTGACAGAAAGGACACTTTAAATTGCAGCCCCAGCTTCCCAGAGAAAGTATTTTACTTGTCGGGAAAAAATGATAAAGCGGTTTTTTTTCGATAGGATCTACTGCAACAGAAGATACGTTCGCATAACTTTGTGCGATAAGCTCTCCGGAAATATTTTTTCTTACGAGGCAAAAACCGGTCTGGTTTTCTGCAATTAAGCAGTTATGGGGACAAAGACTGCATTTAATACCCAAATCTTTTGTTTCAGTATAGTTAAGTGCAGAAACCTTCATCTCATAGATACCTCTGGACAGTAAAACGGTATAACTCTATTTTTTCATTTCCGATAATTCCGGCTTTGAGCTTTGCAATCCTCAGCTGCTGTTCAACGGTATCAACACCTTCAAGATCCGGCAGAAGCACTCCTTTTTTCCATCCGCTTTTAACTATAACACCATATATTTTTGGATTAAGTGAGGATGCGGAATCGATTTTTTCTAGGCAGGAAAGAATATCTACATTGACCTTTATACTGTCCAGCTCGTTTTTTGACAAAGGCGGAAACCTAGGATCCTTTGTGGCGGCTGATATAGCATTTTCGAGTATTTCTTCGCAAAGACTCTTGTATACCGGTTCTATGGTTCCTATACATCCTCTTAGTTCGCCGCTTATGGTATGCAGTGAAACAAAGCAAGCGGCAGTTCTTACGAACAGGTCTTCCGGAAGATCAGACGAAGGCTGTGCTTTCATTTCTGACAGCACATAAGTTTCAATAGCTTTTATTGCCCATTTTACATAAGGATGCTCTCCTATCATGTCAATCCCTCCACAGCGAAAAGGATATTTATATAATTATAGCATAAAGTCTGTCTTCCTTGCATGTAATGCAAAAGCGCATGTTGCAATATAATGATTGCTTATTGATAATTAAATTCATTTATTATATAATTTAAATATGAGGAGGTGAGCTTATGCTTGATGTTAAGATAATCAACGCAACTATGGATGCTTTGAAAGTAGCCTTTGTAACAGCAGCAAAGACAGATTTCAAAGTTCAAAAACCGCTTATGGTAAAAGAAGTTGAAAGGATCTATGACGTTATTACGGTCATAGGTTTCAACGGGGCTATAGACGGAAATCTTGTTTATGCGGTAAAACGAGAGGGAGCCATTAGAATAGTAAACAATATGATGTCAGGAATGCTTGAGATCAATAGTCTTGATGAAATGGCGCTTTCAGCCATAAGCGAACTGGGTAATATGGTTTCCGGCTCAATAGCCATGAGTCTTGAAAAGATAGGCTACAGTATCAATATCACTCCTCCGTCTGTTATCACAGGAAAAGACCTTCAGGTTCTTTCGGAAGGAACTATTCTGAAGTTTCCCGGTATAATCCATGATGAAACAGAGATGGGTGTTTTCCTGGCAATGAAAACATGAAAAGCTTTGATCCAAAAATTTTTATACAGTCTAACAGCGTATTAAACTTTGCTTTGATAGTGCTTTCCAACATTTTTGTCAGTTTTTTTATTGGTCAATGGATATCTTCCTTGACCAAAAGTGTTGTATGGACTATAGTATTTCTTTTTTTAGGGGTAATATCAGGTCTTTACTGCGGAATAAAAGAACTTATAAGAGAGGCTGAAAAGTATGAGGGATCTGGAAAGAAAAATGCTGGAGATGATAAAAAAGATAGCTCTTCTTTCCATGGCTGAGTTTCTTGTTCTTGTGTTTTTCTTTAAGCTCTATTCATTTTGGGTTTTCTGGGGGAGCTTTGGAGCCATACTTGGTATAATGCTCATGGTTGAAGATATCAAGAAGATGCCTTATGTCAAATGGAAAAAAATCCCTCTGGGTTATTTAATCAGATACTTTCTTTATGGTATAATCTTAACTGTCGGGGCTTTGGTTGATGTTCGTGCTTTAATGATTTCTTTTGTCGGCATCATGAACATGAAGATAGTTCCTTTTCTTTCATACAAACAGTAGGGGTGATTTCTTTGATTAACGAAAAAGTTACAAAGTACCTTATCATAGTATTTTTAAGTCTCTATATCGTTTTGGGGATAGTAAACCTTTTCGTTTTCAACTCCGAACTTTCCGGGGTAGGTCAAAGGTGGATTGTTTCCATAAACGGAAAAACAGGATTTATGAATGAAGTCAACCCGATGACTCTTATTATGTCTTTTGCTATTATGATCGGGTTGATAATTTTTGCCAGTACAGTAAAGTTCAGACTTGTACCGGAGAAAAAGCGTCAGACAGTCTTCGAACTGCTTTTTGAATTCTATTGGGGTATAGTTGAAGATGCTGTTCCAAATCCCAAGTACAGAAAGCCTGTTTTTGTAATAGGGGTTTCTTTTTTTCTTTATGTATTGGTTTCAAATCTTTTAGGGGGAATGCCCGGAATAAGTGTTTCGCCGCTTTCCAACGGTAAGGTATCAGTAGAGATGTTTACTGATACATGGTACACTCCAACTTCCGATCTGAACGTGAATGCTGCGTATGCCATTTCTGTGCTTATCATCAGTCATGTATTTTCGGCCCATTCCAAGGGCGTATGGAAATGGTTCAAAGGTTTTTTCGAGCCTATAATTTTTCTTCTTCCGCTAAATATCATCGGAGAAATTGCAAAGCCCATATCACATTCGGTAAGGCTTTTCGGTAATATAATGGGCGGAGGAATACTGGTACTTATAGTCAGTTATATGCTTAAGTACTTTCTTATCCCTGTTTTTCTCTGGGGATTCTTCGGATGGTTTGTCGGTCTCATACAGGCATTCGTTTTTTCTTTGTTGGCAATAGCATATATAGGTTCAGCAGTAGAATAAAAAAGACTAAGGGAGGTCAGATAAGTTATGGAAAATTACAGCATTGTAGAAGCCTTGAAGATGGTTTTGACAAGCGGCAACATGCTCGCATGGGGATTATATTATATGGGTAAGTTTGTAGGAACAGGAATATGTATGGGTATAGGAGCCATCGGTCCTGGAGTCGGTGAAGGAGAGACAGGAGCTCATGCTATGGATGCTATGGCAAGACAACCTGAAATGGTCGGTTCTATAAGAATAAACATGCTTTTGGCTATGGCCGTTGCAGAATCAACAGGTCTTTATTCATTGGTTATTTCTCTTATAATGCTTTTTGTTCTTCCTTAAAAAAGGAAGGAAATCTTCCTGAAAGGAGGAGATCACTTTGATAAACTTTAATTTGACATCGATTGTAAATCTAGTTGGATTTATATTTTTTGTACTTATTCTGTACAAGCTTCTTTATAAACCTTTTCTGGATGTTGTGGCCAAAAGAAAGGAAATAATTTCCAAAAGCCTTAGCGATGCTGAAAAAGCCAAGCTCGACTCCGAAAAGATAAAAGAAGATATGGAAAAAGAAATAAAAGAGCTTAAGAGTACTAAGGACGAAAAGATCCTTCAGGCTGAAGCACAAGCAAAAGCTATCATTGATGAAGCAAAGAAGCAGGCTTTGGTTGAAAAAGAAAGGATTATACTTAAAGCCGAACAGGAAGCTTCGGAGCTTAAAGAAAAGGCTGCTCTTGAAATTCAGTCTAATGTTGTAAGGCTTGCAGTTTCCATAAGTGCAATGATTCTCAAAGAAAAAGTTGACATAAAAGCCAACGAAGAACTTGCCAGAAGAGCTATGCAGGCTTTGAACAATAAAGGGGAATCGTTATGAAGGCTTCCTATTCTTTAGCTTTCAGATATTCAAAAGCCTTTGTTGAATTTCTTTCGCAAAACAATAAGATAAATGCACTTGACAGTTATATAGAGATATTAAAAACGCTGGATAAAAAAATTCAGGAGGATGAGGAGTTTTCGACTCTTTTCAAAAATCCCGTAATATCTCAAAAACACGTTCTGAACAAGACCCTTGAATATCTTGACAAGAGCGGTGATGAGATCCTGAGCAAATTTTTATCTCTTATTATAGAAAATAAAAGGCAGGAGCTTCTTGCCAATATAATAAGACATCTAAGAGTGCACAGTCTTAATATGAAAAGACTTGTCCGTGTAAAGCTTACAACAGCCAAAGAACTTTCAAAAGAAACCAAAGAGTTGATTTATGAAACAATAACCAAAAAAACGGGAAGAAAGATAAGCATATCTTATACACTTGATGAATCTCTGATCGGAGGTATTCAGATGGAGTTTGACGATAAGCTTTTCGATTATTCCGTTAAAGGTTATCTTGACAGCATAATCAGAGATGTTTCCTCCCGGGGGTGAAATACTTTGCAAATAAATCCTGAAGAACTTACAAAAGTCTTAAGCGAAAAGATAAAAGACTATGAAAGTGCTGAAATAAAGGAAGTAGGATGGATAATGCAGGTAGGAGACGGAATTGTCCGTGCCTACGGCATGAAAGATGTAATGTACAATGAACTGGTAGAAATAGAAACCAACGATAAATCTGTTGTATCAGGGCTTGCAATGAACCTTGAAGAAGACAACGTCGGTATTATAACTCTTGGAGATTATAAAAAAATTGAAGAGGGTAATAAAGTAACAAGAACGGGAAGAATAATAGAAATTCCTGTTGGAAATAGTCTTTTGGGAAGAGTTGTAAATCCTCTTGGCATACCTCTTGACGGAAAAGGTCCTATAAAATCAGAGACATTTTATCCTATAGAGAGAAAAGCAACCGGAGTAGTTTCCAGAAAACCAGTCGATACACCTTTACAGACCGGTCTGAAAATAATTGACACACTCATTCCGATAGGACGCGGCCAAAGAGAGCTTATAATAGGTGACAGACAAACAGGAAAAACTGCGATAGCTATAGATACTATAATTAATCAGAAAGGTAAAGGTGTCTACTGTATTTATGTTGCGATAGGTCAGAAATCTTCGGTAGTCGCAAGAATCGTAGATAAGCTTGAACAGTATGGAGCCATGGACTACACCACTGTTGTGGTTGCAGGGGCCGGCGATCCGCCGTCGTTGCTTTATCTTGCTCCTTATGCAGGAGCTGCCCTTGGCGAATACTTTATGTTCAATGGAAAAGACGCTCTTGTGGTCTACGATGACCTTTCAAAACACGCTACGGCATACAGAGAAGTCTCACTTCTTCTGAAAAGGCCACCAGGAAGAGAAGCTTATCCTGGTGATGTTTTCTATCTACATTCAAGACTTCTTGAAAGAGCTGCCAGACTTAACGAAGCAAGCGGTGGAGGGTCGTTGACTGCTCTTCCTATAATAGAAACACAGGCAAACGATATTTCAGCCTACATACCTACTAACGTTATATCAATAACAGACGGTCAGATCTATCTTGAACCTTCATTATTTTATGCCGGGTTTAGACCTGCCGTAAATATAGGTCTTTCGGTTTCAAGAGTCGGCGGTGCGGCACAAACCAAAGCAATAAAGAAAGTTGCCGGAAGTCTTAAGCTTGATCTAGCGCAGTACAGAGATCTTGAATCTTTCACTCAGTTTGCTACAGATCTTGACGAAAGTACAAGAAAACAGCTGGTAAGAGGAGAAAAGCTTCAGGAACTGCTGAAACAGCTCCAATATTCTCCTATGGAGGTTCAGGAACAGGTTATAGTTCTCTACTGCGGTGTAAATGGATATGTTGATGATATTGAAACAACTAAAATAAGCCGATTTGAAAAAGAGTTCATTCATTTCATGAAGCATAACAAAACTGCTCTGATGAATGAGATTGCCTTTAAGAAAGAACTTTCGGACAAGATGCTTGAAGAACTTAAAAAAGCTGTTGAAGAGTTCAAAAAGAGTTTTGTCTCTTAATGGGCGGTGATATTTAATGGGAAGAGGTAAACTCAGAACCATAAAGAACCGTATTGATTCTACCAAGTCAACCATGAAGATCACCAAAGCAATGGAAATGGTTGCATCAGCAAGAATAAACAGGGTTAACAGAACAATAGAACCTGTAAGAACCTATGCCAGATATGCCAAATCAGTACTGAGCAAGGTTAAACCGGAAACAGACAATAAGTTTTTTAAGCAGTATGAGGGTACGCTTATCTTTGCAATAACAACAGATATGGGACTTTGTGGATCGTTTAACTCTGATATCGTATCTTTTGCGCGTAATAAGGCATTGGAGCATTCCGATTTCAAAGGGTTTTACGTTGTTGGATCAAAGGGAACCGCTGATTTTAAAAGTGACAGCAAGATGCTTCTTTCAAGAACCAAGCTTTATGATATCCCTGGTCCGGACTCTGCAAAGCTTGTTTTGGAAGATCTTCTTTCACTGCGGGAGAAATACTCCTGCGGTAAAATCGAAGTTGTATACGGCGAGTTCAGAAATGCCCTTATTCAGAGACCAAAATGCGTTCAGCTTCTTCCCATACAGTATGAAGGAAAAGAGACCGCATCATATGAATACGAGCCGACAGATGAAAAACTCATTGATGAGATTGCTTATCTTTATATGCTTTCACAGGTGTACACTCTAATATTTGAAACTAAGGTAAGTGAGTATTACGCAAGAAGAAATGCCATGAAAAATGCGACGGACAATGCCCAGAACCTCATAGGGGATCTTACGCTTGCTTACAACAAAATGCGTCAGGATTCAATAACCCAAGAGTTAATAGAAATAGTTAATGGAGCCCAGGCTCTTAAACAAGAGTGACGGGCCACGGGGGTGACTTTGTGGAAAAGAATATCGGAAAAGTGGTCAGTGTAATTGGACCTGTTGTTGATGTCCAGTTTGGGGAGGGAAAACTTCCCGAAATCTATAACGCTATAGAAATAGTTAATCCATATACAAATAAAAAAGTCGTCCTTGAGGTTGAACAGCTTATAGGCGACAATATAGCAAGATGCGTTGCGCTTGATTCATCGGATGGCCTGAAGAGAGGACTTGAAGCATTAGATACTTCTGGACCAATAAAGATTCCAGTTGGGAAAAATGTATTAGGAAGAATGTTCAATCTTCTTGGAGAACCTATCGATGAAAAGGGTTCGGTAAAAGATGTTGAGTTCTCCCCAATTCACAGGGAGCCTCCATCCATAACCGATCAGAATAAAGATATAGAAATACTTGAAACAGGGCTTAAATGTATCGATCTTCTGGCACCATTCCCAAAGGGCGGAAAAATAGGGTTCTTCGGAGGTGCGGGAGTAGGTAAAACAGTTTTGGTTATGGAGCTTATAAGAAACATAGCAATTGAGCATCAGGGAATATCGGTTTTTGCGGGTGTCGGCGAAAGAACAAGGGAAGGAAATGATCTCTGGCTTGATATGCATGACAGCGGAGTTATAAACAATACCGCCCTTGTCTTCGGACAGATGAATGAACCGCCAGGAGCAAGATTTAGAGTAGCGCTCACTGCTCTGACAATGGCCGAATATTTCAGAGATAAAGAAAAGAAAGATGTTTTGTTATTCATAGATAATATATTCAGATTCGTACAGGCAGGTTCTGAGGTTTCAGCTCTTCTGGGAAGAATGCCTTCCGCAGTCGGATACCAGCCTACGCTGGCTACTGATGTCGGACAGCTTGAAGAAAGAATAACCTCTACCAAAGACGGTTCAATTACATCGGTACAGGCAGTATATGTTCCTGCCGATGATATAACCGATCCAGCGCCTGCTACAACATTTTCACATCTTGAAGCTACTATAGTTTTATCGAGGAAACTTTCAGAAATGGCTCTTTATCCTGCTGTTGATCCTCTTGATTCCAACTCCAAGATTCTTGAACCCAAGGTTGTAGGTGACGAACATTACAATGTTGCCAGAAGGGTTCAGAAAGTATTGCAAAGATATAAGGACCTACAGGATATCATAGCTATTCTCGGAATAGAAGAACTTTCGGAAGATGACAAACTCACGGTGCAAAGAGCTAGAAAAATTCAGAGATTCCTTACTCAGCCCACCTTTGTTGCCGAAAAATTTTCCAATATTCCCGGAGTTTATGTTAAGCTGAGCGATACTATAAAGGGCTTTAAAGAAATACTCGATGGAAAGTACGATAATCTGCCCGAAAGCGCTTTCTACATGGTTGGAACAATAGAACAGGCCGTACAGAAGGCTAAGTCTATGGGCGCATCGGTCTAGAGGTGATTTATGTTTGATGTAAAGGTGGTGACTCCCGGCGGTATAAAATCGCAGTGCCAGGCAGAGTATGTTCAGTATGAAACTGTTGAAGGCGGTATGGGAGTGCTTACAAACAGGCTTCCCATAATTGCAAAGCTGAAGGTATGCCCGGTAACCATCAGAAAGACAGATAAAACAGAAGAAAAACTTATAGTGCATGGCGGTATAGTTGACATGTCCGGAAAAGAACTTATAATACTTACCACCAAAGCCGAACGTTTTGAAGAGATAGATACTTTGAAAACCAAGGAAATGATTGACAAGCTTGAAAAAGAAGTGACAACAGCTACACAAGACAGGGAAAAGATAAAGAACGAACTTGAAACCAACAGGATCAGGTACAAGTACGCGCAGACAGTAAAAAAATAATTGAATAAAAAATCAGCAGCCTTTTCTATAAAGCTGCTGATTTTTTATCAACTATTCTGAATATCAAGACATAGATTAATATACTCTGCATGTGCCCATAAAAGTGGAGAAGCTATATTTCCCCATCTTTTTACCCATGGTTCATACATATCCGGTGCTAAAAGATTCTCTGCAATCTGTTCGGCAAGAAAACCGTTTGAATCAAAATTTGTATCCAGCCATCTTTTAATTTCAAGAGCCTTTTCTTTTTCTCCATTTCTGGCATAGTAACTTCCGAGATTCGCTGAAAGTAAAGTCCAGCTTCCGGCTCCAAAGTAAGTATCGTTTAAATAACGTTTCAGTCCGCATCCTTTTTTAAGTGTTCTTTCTATTTCGCTTACCGTATTGATAACCAGTTCATTTCCGTTGCTGTAAAGTGCATAAGGATATGAGCACCATAAAAGACTTGAATCAACACAGTCGTTACCAGTCGATTTAACAAAACGTCCGTTTTTTGTATGCTGCGTCAGAACTTTTTGTATTATAAGTTCATAGCAGTTCTTTTGTCCGGTTGCTATGCTTTGGGCTTTTAGTCCTGCCGCAAGAGAAAAAAGTGTGGAAGTGTGAAGATATTCAGGACCTTCTTCCCATGCATCATAACATGGAACTTCCCAGATTTTTTCAATATAATTTACAACCATTTTGGAAACATCGGCAGGTACTTCATAACAGCATTCATGGGCTACCCATAAAAATGTTCCATATCCGTCGCTTTGCCCATTAGGCCAATCATCATTGTTTGCTGAACCATCGACTCTGTACCTCGTCGGCAAAAGGTCTTTATGTGTTAATTCAGACTTATCCTTCAGCAGTACTTTTTCAATGTCCGGACGGTTGTTCCGTATGACTTTTACTGCCCAGTCAAAAAACTTTCTTGCACAAATACTTTCACCTGCTCTGTACATTGCCCGTGCGATAAATGAGCTATCCCTGAACCAGCAGAATCCATACTGTGAAAAGTTTGGACTTGCCACGTATGCTCCGGAACTGTCCTGATACTTTTTAATTATATCCAAAGAGTTCAAAAAATTATTCATTATCTACCTCATCAATCCTCATCCATTTTATTTTTGCCATAAAACCGTCTTCCTGTGATTCTTCAAACAGGCCTATAAAAGAAACATTTTCTATTTGTCCGGCATTTAAATTTTTTAGAAGAGGTTTTTCTTTTTCATAAAAACCGCCTATAAGAAGAGCATTTTTTTCAAAACCTTTTCCAGGATCAGATATTTTTCCGCTAGGAGGAAGGTTTATAGGAAGTACAGTACCTTTTCTGATAAAAACACCACTGTAATGATTTTTACATTTGTATTTGTAACTGAGACCACCCGAATACTCTTTGCCTTCCCAAAGATCTATCCACTGGCCTGGAGGAAGAATAAACTCTAAAATATTATTTCCGTCAAGATCAGGAGCAACAAAAATGTTTTCACCAAAAAAATAATCAGTTGTAAAATTATACGCCTTTGTTAACGGTTGCTTTTGATTTACCGACTTTTCTGCTTGTTCAGCTATATAAGGAATCAGAGACATTCTAAGTGAAACAATTTTTCTATAGTAATCGATTATAGAGCTGTCATTAAAAATGTCAGCCATGTTCCATGGTGTTCTTTCTGCACTTTTGTATGGTCCCATATTACACTCTGAATGAATCTGGAAAATGGGTGTAAAAACAGCTATTTCAAGGCTTCTGCGATAAAGCTCTACGCTAGGAAGTTCTCCGCTGAATCCTGCTATATCCCATCCCCAGAAAGGATTTCCACAGAGAGATACATTTAATCCTGCCACTATGTTTGCTTTTAAGGCCTGAATATCAGAATCCTCATCTCCTACCCAGAAAAGCGTACTTGAAGGAGAACGTGTATATCCGGCACGGCTGAAGAGTATTTTATCTTGTCCAACCACTTCTTTTTCTGTTTCAAAGTACTTTTCGGTAAAGAGATTTCTTGCCTGGGCAGCACTGATTCCTCCATATACAACGGTATCTCTTCCCCAGAGATGTTCTCCGCCGTCTGTCTTGAAACCGTCTACCCCCAGTTCATCAATAAGGTACTTCCTTTTTTCCTTAAACCATTCTCTTGCCTGAGGATTAAAAAGGTCAATCACATAACTTCCCTCAAACCATCTTCCGGGAGGTATTGTGTATAGAGTGCCGTCTTTTTTCATTACAAAGTATTTTTTTTCAAGAGCATACTCCAAATCTTTTTTATGCTGTTCATCAGCATCATCAAGTATTTTGAATACCGGAATCTGCCATAAAATAACTTTTATATCGTTATCATGAAGTTTTTTAATCATACCCTGAGGATCAGGCCAAGGACAGCTGAAAGAATACTCTTCAAGATTTATTCCACGAACAGCAGGCTTATTTTTTGCACCGTTGAACTTATAAAAGCCCTGTTCATCAGACCAAGCCTCTATTACCATAACCGTACACGGAAGATCATGCCGTATACTCTCGTTAAGAGCATTTTCCACCATATTCTGATTGTTCCATTCATTTGCGGATATCCATGGTCCGAATGCCCATACCGGAGGAACCTTTGGATCGGAAATATTATATATCTGGGAAACAACCTCCTGAGGAGAAGCTTTTTCCCATACGATCACATCGTTGCCTTTATACTGCTGACCAAGAGTATCTATAAGTACCTCAATCGTTTCTTCGTTAAAGAAAAAGGATGTTCTGTATCCGGTGTCCGCAAACAGTCCCAATCCGTTTTCCGAAAAGATGAACGGAACAGGGGCATATCCTCTTTCGCCCTGTACTTTATACTGGTCAAAAACATGAGCAGTATATGATCTGCCACCAAGCTCAATAGAATCGTAGTGTTCACCCATTCCAAAAAATCTTTCTTTGGGTAGTCTTTTAAAAATATATCTGCGGTTGAAGTCATTTTTCCCATCAGTCAATTTAAAGCAGGATAAAAATCTTTTTGAATGATTCAGAAGAGCGATTTCAGATGTGCTGCAGTTCTCCCATGCTTTTACATCAAACTCAAACTCATCTGAAGATACTGCTGTGGTTTCACCCAGTCCTGAAAATATCCGATATCTCACTTTGTCACCTTTTCTGAATCTGCCTAAGCAGCATGTCCAAAGTGCCCAGCCGTTTTGGGCATAATCAAATCTAGCCCTTGTCTTTACGTGCGGCATACCGTTTACCGAAGATATAATCCATGCTCTCTGACCTGCCTGCATCGGAAAGGTTTGAAAATTTATTAACACTTCCTCATCTGCAAGGGGATCTTTTGGAATTCTTTGAAGACTTAAATTATTAAGGTACGGATCATCCATTCCATAAGGAAGGTGACAGATCTGGCTCATTTCTTCACATCCTTTTATTTTCCGAGTTTTTTATTTATTTCTATATCAATAGCCTTAAGAGCATCCTGTGCAGTTTTATTTCCGAGTGCAACATCTGAAAGTTCTTTATTAACTATATCTGATAATGCGCTCCAGCCTTTTATTACAGGGGGAAGCGAAGAATAACTGAGAGATTCAAAGATTGCTTTCTTATTTGCCGGCTTAGATTTTTCGGTAAGGAAAGGTTCAAGATATTTTTCGTTAGAGATTGCCGGTAATTCCCATCCTTTTTCATATCTCAGCTTAGCGTTATACTCGCTTGTAGTAAGAAATTTTATCCATTTCCATGCTTCTTCCTTATGCTTTGTGTTTTTACTTGCTACGACACCATCTACAAAATAGTGTGTTCCCTTTGACTCCATACCTGGTTCTACTACTATATCCCAGTCAAAGCTTGCTTCATCCCTGAACATTTTAAACATCCAGATTCCTGTGTGAACCATAGCGACTTTTCCTGCTACAAAAAGATCCTCTGACTTAAGACCGCCGGCCTGGGCGTCTGTTGGCATAACACCAAGTTTCTGTTTGTCAACAAGCCAATTTACGGCATCAATTCCTGCTTTTGAGTTTAAAGATGCTTTGTTTGCTGTAATAAAGCTTCCTCCCGCCTGTGTAAGTACCTTATAAAATTCCCAGAACTGAACAGGTTGATAAACGCCCCATATCCCTTTTTTTGAATCAGTAAGCTTTTTTGCAGCTTCCATCTCTTCTTTCCATGTCCAGTTGTTGGTAGGATAAGCTAATTTTTTCTCATCGAAAAGTTTTTTATTATAGAAAAGGACTACTGTTGAAAACTTTTCAGGAAATCCATACTGAACAGCATTATGTGAAAAAGCTTTATATGCCTTTTCAGCAAAGATCTCGTTGGCATTGAAGTTAAACTGCTTATTCAATGAATCCAGCGGAAGGAGAAGTCCATCCGAAGCATACTCAACAAAGTTTTCATAATTTATTTCAAAGGTATCGGGAGCATCGTTACCGGCAAAACTGGTAGAAAGTTTTAAAAAATAATCGTCCCAAGGAACATTTACAAGCTTTATCTTAATACCGGGATTCTGTTTTTCAAACTCTTTTACTATAAGCTTCAATGTTTCTTCATGACTTGGAAGAGCCGAATAGTTCATATAAGTAATTTCCACTGCTCCAAATGCAACTACAAAAAGACATACCGATAATACCGCCAACAAGAGTTTCTTCATAATACACCTCCCCAAGTGTACTTTTTATTTTCAGCCTTTTAAGCCGCTTGATGCTACGCCCTGAACAAACCACTTCTGTGCAAAAAGGAAAACAAGCAGTATCGGGATGATGCTTATCATAGCTCCTGCACTTACAAGATTCCACTGAGTTATCCATCTTCCGTGAAGATTGGCCAGACCTACCGGAAGAGTCATCATATTCTGCTCGGTAGAAACTATAAGTGGCCATAGGTAACTATTCCATGCATCCATAAAAGAAAAAATCCCAAAAGTTGCCAAAGCAGTTTTATTCATAGGCAGTACTATTTTAAAAAATACAGTAAAGTAACCTGCTCCGTCTATAAAAGCAGACTCATCGAACTCCCGCGGAGTAGACATAAAAGCCTGTCTCAGAAGAAATACTCCAAAGGCACTGAAAAGTCTTGGTACAATAAGTCCCTGATATGTATTTATCCAGTTAAAATTTCTTACGATGAGATACAAAGGAATTGCTGTTACCTGAAACGGAATCATAAGAGTTGCAAGATAAAGACCGAATAAAACATTTTTAAATCTAAAATCGAACCGTGCAAATGCAAATGCTGCAAGACCAGCTATTAGAACTTGAAGGAAAACTGTTGCTGAAGTTACCAAAAAACTATTGAACAAATATCTCCCAAAAGGATAAGAATTAAACAGCGTTATATAGTTGTTTAAAGTAGGCTCTTTTGGGACTATATCCGGAGGAAAAGCTAAAGTTGCCTGTTTGGATTTCAAAGAGGTAGAAAATGTCCAAAGCATAGGCACGATAGTTGTCAAAGCAAGCATAACAAGCAAAAGATATACAACAACTTTTCGTATATTTATATTCATGAGTAAAACACCAGCTTTTTCTCGGCTCTGTTCTGGATAAAACTAAAAACAAGAATTATAAGAAGAAGAATCCACGACATAGCACAAGCGTATCCCATACGTGAATAACTGAAAGCATTTCTGTATATCTGTTCTACAAGAACCGTTGTTGCTCCTGCCGGTCCTCCGTTAGTCATAACCATGACCTGGTCAAAGACCTGAAAAGAATTTATCATGGAAATCATAACTACAAAAAATATCTGTGGACTCATGAGTGGAAGAGTGATTTTAAAGAATTTTTTCAGCCTACCTGCACCATCTATCTGAGCGGCTTCCAATATTTCCTCACTTATATTTTTAAGCCCACCAAGTAACAGAACCATTGTAAAACCTATATCTTTCCATACGCTTGCCATAACGACCCCGACCATAGCCCAGTTTTTATCGTATAACCACTGCGGGCCTTCTATGCCAAATAAGGAGAGAAAATAGTTAAGATAACCGTATGCCGGATTAAGTATTCCTTTCCATATCAACGACACAGCCACCCATGATGATACTACGGGAATAAAATAGAAAGATCTGAAAAATCCTATACCCTTGATCTTTAGGTTGACCAGCATGGCCATCATCATTCCACCGATTAAAACCAGAGGGATATACATTATGATAAATTGAAAGGTATGAATAACCGCTTCATAAAAATTTTTATCAGAAAACATTTCAATGTAATTACCCAAACCAACCCATTTTGGTAATGTTCTTACATTCCAGTCAGTAAAACTTATTATAAAGGACCATATCATCGGAATAAACTGAAATATCAAAAAAACAGCCAAGCTCGGAGCAAGAAACCAAAAAATATATTTTCTGTCTTTTTTTTTCATACTCTCCCCCTATATACGGTTTTCAAAGAGGTTTACCTCAATTATTTTATATATCCCTCCCAAAGTCCATGCATTTCTGCCTAAAGTATCGGTTTCTATGCAAACTTTAGTACCCAGCGTACCAAAGGCGTTTTTTTTGGCGAACTCAATTGCATCCTTCATAAATAAATCTCTGAACTCAAGTGTTTCTCCGCCTAACAGAAAGTAGTCAGGTGCAAGTATATTGATAAGGTTTTTCATTGCTATACCAATTTCTACCGAAAACTCTTTAAATACCTTTTTGCATGCTTTATTATCAAGATCAATTGCTTTTCTTATAAACTCAAGTTCGGATATTTCTGTATTACTTACAGATGAAAAAATCTTTTTAAGCTCAGCGACAGTGGTTGCTTTGTTTATTCTTGCCGCTATAGCTGCTATCGAAGACTCTGCTTCAAGACATCCTCTGCTTCCGCAAGTACATTTATTTCCGTTAGGAACAACAGACATATGTCCGATCTCCCCGACACCTCCATCTGCGGTGTGAATTTTTTTATCAATAATAAGAGAGCCTCCTATTCCTACTCCTAAAGTCATTACAACAGAGTTTTTATAAAATCTTGCATTTCCATTGTAAAGCTGGGAAAGGGAAAATGAGTCTACATCATTTACAACAAAAATGTAAGTATCAACTTCCTTTTTTATCATCTGTGCAAGTTCGACATCTTTCCATCCTAATAGGAAAGAGTTTACAACGGTACCTGTATTAGGATTTACTATTCCGGATACTGCAACAGAGATTCCTAAAAGGTGCTTATCATGAAACTTAGCATGAAATTCTGTTATCATAGAAACTACCTTTTGCGGACTTATTGAACCTTCGTATTTTATTGTCTGAGAGAAAATAACATCTCCTGTTAAATCTGTAAGAATAAAATCAATATAACCTACGCCTATTTTTATACCGATTATTCTTGCATAATCTTTATTCAAGACAAGAAGTATGGGTTTTCTTCCTCCGGTTGAATCAGCTTCACCAATTTCTTTTACAAGCTGTTTTTCTATCAGACATGAAATAATTTTTGTTATTGTTCCGCCACTAAGCCCTGTGTTTTTAATTAGAGATGTCCGGTCAATTTTTTTATTAAGATAGATTTCTTTAAGTATAAGTTTTTCATTTATTTCACGTATAAGTTCCTTGCTTCCTATTGTTTGCATGCTTTCACCTCTACTTACTTTCTTCAGTGAAGAAAGTATCTTAGTCTAAGTATATCATTAATGCTTTTTGAATTTCAACAGTATTATCGGTAATTAAGAATAAAGAATAACGATAAATGAGAAATATTCCCTAAAAAAGTAAAAATTCATTCTCTAAGTACATTTTTTACAATTATTAATTTCTAAAGTATATTTTTACTTTTTTACTTAAAATGTGATACAATATCATATGAATCACTTCTTACTCAAAGGAGGAAAGCATATGAGGACAGAGTTAAAAAGTATGCATTTATCTAACGGAGAAACTTTAGGATACAGGGAAAGAGAAGGCGGGAAGGAAGTGCTTTTACTCATACACGGCAATATGACATCCTCTAAGCATTGGGATTTGTTGATGGATGCCATGGATCCAAAATACAAAATTTTTGCTGTTGATATGCGTGGATTCGGTATTTCCTCATATAATAAAAGATTTGACTCTCTCATGGAGCTTTGTGAGGATATTAAGCTTCTGGTTGACGGTCTTAAGCTTAAGCACTTTTCCATAATGGGCTGGTCTACGGGAGGTGGTGTAGCGATGCACTTTGCTGCAAACTATCCTGACTATATAAAAAAAGTGATTCTGCTTGAATCTGTTGGAACAAGAGGTTATCCAATTTTTAGAAAAGATTCTTCAGGTAAGCCAATAATAGGAGAGTATATTAAAACTAAGCAAGAGCTTGAAAATGATCCTGTACAGGTAAAGCCTATTCTAATGGCTTACCAGACCAAAAACAAAGAAATACTTAAAGCTATTTGGAACGGGGTTATTTACAATCACAATCAGCCAACTTCTTCAAAATACGAAGAGTATCTTGAAGATATGCTTACACAGAGAAACCTTGTGGATATTGATTACTCACTCCAGTACTTCAATATAAGCAATGATTTCAACGGTGTAATAAACGGTACGGGAGAAGCAGCAAAGATCAAATGTCCTGTTCTTATTCTCTGGGGAAAAAACGATCTTGTTGTTCCTGAGTATATGGCGCTAGATATTAAGAAAGATATTGGAGAAAATGCAGAGCTGGTTTATCTTGAAGGATGTGGACATTCGCCGCTTATAGACAATCTCGGTTTGCTTGTCAGAACCGTTCAGGACTTCCTCGCATAGAAAAACAGGCATGAATATCATGCCTGTTTTTTGATTTTTAAAGAGCTTTACGTTTTCGTAAGCCTATTACTATAATAAAAGCGATTATCATTCCTCCGACAAACTGCAGTATGTTCATAGGAAGAGCAAATATTGGAATAAGCCAATTGCCGAACATAATTCTTTCCGCAAAGTAATAACCTGCAACCATCCACATGCCTGCCACAGTCATTCCCAGAAGATGTGAAAATGTAACCATAGTACTGTCTTTTCTACGCAGGAAAAGCCAGAGCAAAAGCACACATACGGGTATTAAACTAATTCCGATGAGTATACCAGTACTTACTCCACCGGCGGTTGTCTGTAACTCTTGGACGGTAGACAGTTCAAGCTGGCCTGCAAGCTTCTGAGCACTTGTGCTGTCAGCCAGAACTGAGTTTAGTACAGCATTGAGAGTAATTCCAAAAATAACCCACGCTCCCATGCTTAACAAAGATATTATTCCTTTGGCTGTTTTTTTCTTCTTGTACTCTGCAGCAACAAGAGCAACAATAATTCCCATCACCGATTTTATAATAAGTGTCGGAACTGCCCATCCGGCGTAGCCTCCAACAATATCGGCGAGCATTGAACCCACTCCCCCTGCAAGAGCTCCTACTTTCCAGCCGAAAAGTATAGAAGCAACAAATATCATAGAGTCTCCCATGTGAATATAGCCCTGCGTAAAAGGAACAGGCACTTTAATGGAAAAAGTGGTCACAAAAACCAGAGCTACCATAAGTCCACTGTAAACTAGTGTTTTTATCCTTGAGATAGCAATCCCCCCTTAATGGTTTATTCGGGATTAATTATAATCATCAAACAGAAAAATCAGTAAGTCACACCGGTAAATAAAAAGTAAAACATAAAAAAGCTTTTTCCCAGTCCAATTTTATAAAGATTTAATCATTTACAGGCAGCATTAATATGAGTTTTTCAGCTGCAGTCTCTTCTTTAACGGTTTTAAGGTAGGAGGACATATCGGAAAAGTACTGTGTTAGATCCTCTTTATCGGCTGTTCGCAGATACACATTATCAATGTTGAAGACCATAATCAAAAGCGCAAGATCTGGATATCCGCTTTCTGCAAGATCTTTAAGCTTATAGTAATCGACGAACTTGTACTGTCTGTTTTCGGAAAAGTACTCTCTGTAAGAGTCTAACTTATATCGTATCTCTGGATTCATATAATTTTCTGCTCTGTTTATCCTGAATGAAAACATAGTGTTTTTGAACCAGAGTTCCTTGTCTATCTTTCCATAAAAATTTTTCAAAGGTACTATTATATAGTTATTGGTATTTTCAGAAACTAGCCTGAAGATAAGACTTTCAAAGTCAGATTTTAAAATCTTTTTAGTTGTATTATAACTGAAAAGATTAAAGATATCAAGTTTACTGAAAAAAGAGTTTTCATTTGAAACATCAAAAGAACAGGAAATCAACAGTGTCTTTAACCTGTTTTTATCAAGACCGTCTATCGTATACAAAGAGTTGTTTATCTGAACAAGTGTTGACTTGGGAGCAAAATACTGCAGCTCAGCTATTGCTGATTCAATAGTTTTAGGATCTATCTTAATATCAAGACTATAGGTCTCCAGAAGATATCTTTCGTTAAAGTTCTCATCCAGACTGAGAGATTTATCTATCCAAGACCAGTTTCCAATGTAAAGCGACTGATTAAGCCTGTATCTAAAGTATCTTTCCCTATAGATAGTCTCTGAAAGATCATATCCTGAGATTTTATATTTGTCTATCAATAAGGTTTTAAGTTCATTCCTATATAGAAGCAGATCACTCCTCAAGGCTGAAAGCGTCAGTATTGATAGTATTAAAACCAATGATACCAAAACTTTTTTTCTCATTCAACTCTCTCCTTTACGCTTCTTCTATTTTTCCAAACATATTAAGAAGTCTTAAGTTGTTGAAAGTCTGAAAACCTTTCCATATTTCTTTTGCCTTTTGCCAGTTTTCATTTTCTTTTCCCCATGACCATTCTGGCTCCCAGCATCCATCAGGTTTCTGTCTCGAAATGATATAATCGAGATTTTTATCTATTGAATCCTTAAGAATGTAAACAAGTTCAGATTCTTTATCAGTAACAAACATCAATGGCTGTGTTGCGTACTTATCCCATTTTTCAGGACTTATGATAATCTCCTTTCCCACAAAGTAAAAGTACTTATCTGAAATACGATCCTTTATTTTTTTTGGAGATAGATCATAAAACTTTGAATATTCAATAAGATCATATCTGTTGAGTTCGTGGATACTGTTTATAAAACCGATTGCTCTTTCGTTTATCATCTTAAGAAAATCGTATGGCACAAGCTCTTTGTACAGATTCATATATCCCGAAATAGAAGGATTTGGGATACCCCAGCCACTTAAAGTACCTGCTTCAGAGTTCTTTTTTGAAAAATTATACTCCCACCATGGAGCATGTGGAAAATCATTGACCCTGCTCCCGGTTGCCCTCCACTTCCCTTCTTCATAATTAAAACTATCAATAAGGTAGTATATGGCATCGACAACTAATCCCTGCGATATATCGGCATCTGCAATGTAAAGATATTCAAGAGCTTTTGCAGTGGCAGCAGGAGAAGAGTCTGTAAGCCAAAAATCAGGTTCGATTCCTTTTCCGAATCCGCCATCTGGATTTTGGAATTTTTCCAATTCAGAAAAAACATCGAGTTTTGAGCCTTTTTCAAAAATATATCTAAAAACTGCCTTGTCAAGCTCACGAGCGTTTTTATATATAAAATCCCTTGCATCGCAAAAATGCTTCTGCGAAAGCTGCACACATACTCCCCCTTTTAATGTTCATGTTTATAAAATTATACATCATAAAGAATGTAAATAAAGAAGACACATATGAAAATAAAAATATACAGCTCACTGCTTGACAATAGTGCGTTTTCGTACTATAATTATGGTACTAAAACGTACTATGGAGGGAAAAATGGATTATAGAAAAATAATGTCTAGGTTCAGCGCTGCCTTAAATCAGGTAAATGCGGCATATGCAGTAATCGCAAAAAAATATGGTCTGTCCTACAATGCACTTATGGTAATGTATATTATCGCTGAAGATGAAACTGTTACTCAGAAAAACATTTGTGATATTCTGTTTCTCTCAAAATCAACGGTACACGGTATCTTACTCGAATTAATAAAAAACAAGTATGTTGTGCTTATAAGCGGTAAGAACAAGAAAGAAAAACGTATTATCTTTACAAATAATGGAGAAGAGTTTTTCTCGGCAATACTTAAAGATACGGAGATTTTTGAAAAAAAAGTACTGGATTTTATTGGTGAAAAGGATACTCTTTTTTTTCTAGAGCAATCAGAGCGTGCTGCAAACTATATGCTTAGTAAAGTAAATGAAACAATCAACAGAGATGATTGATATGAATATAGAAATCAAAGAACTTCAAAAAAAAGATTTTAAAAAAGTAATTGAATTTGCGGTTAAAGGCATGCATTTCGATAGATATACAGAAAACAAATGGGAACTTGATATTTATGGAAGGTATTTTTTATATTTAGAGCTGCAGCGTGCCTCACAGGTTCTTGCTGCTTATATAGAAGACAGACTAGTAGGTGTTTTGATGGCCGATATGAAAGGAGAGAAGAAAAAATATCTGTCTGTATGGAGAAAGGTATATCTTTTTTTAATAGAAAAAGCTTTAAGTGTAGGATATAAAAGCGGGACTGATAAGTATGATGAAGCGAACCAAGAAATGTATAGCAGGTATATAAAGCATAACATCCCTGATGGAGAAATTTGTTTTCTTGCTGCGGATAGTACGGTCCAAGGAAAGGGAATCGGAAGTTGTTTATTAAAAAGGCTTGAAGAATTATAACGGGGAAAAAGAATATTTCTATATACTGATAGTAACTGTACTTATCAATTTTATGAGCGCAAAGGGTTTAAAAGAGTAGAAGAAAAAGAGATAAAATTAGAAATTCATGGTAAAGAAGTTCCTTTAGTATGCTATTTATACGATAAGAAGCTATAAATTTGTTATGAAATAAGGTTTACAGAGGAACATATCATGAGCATCCTAAAGATGCATGAAAACGGAACGAACATTTTTCGTATTCTTTTAAGGTGAAATATGATTGATTTTTCAATAGAGGATATGCAAGCAAAAAAGCAATTATCCAGAAAGATCATTGTGTAGGTATCAAACTTCAGGAAACATATAATTACATAAAAGCCTTTAATCATATTTTTGAACGAAAATAAAAAAATGTCGGTACGTTGAACGCACCGACATTTTACCTTGTTAGAGATTCATAACTCTGGAGGCAACGAAGGGATTTGAACCCTTGAGTAGCGATTTTGCAGACCGCCGCCTTAACCACTTGGCTACGTTGCCTCGAATACCTCAATTATTATATCATAAATACTTTAGAAAATCAACACCAAGTTTATTCGTGATTATGTTCATGTTCATGATCGTGTTCGTGGTCATGATCTTTATCAATTTCGATTAATTTTACTTCTGAAGATATCTCATACGCTACTTTACCTCTGAGTACTTCCCAAACTATCTCATTCATAAGCTTTTGGTTTGAGTAAACCATTTCTCTGGCTCTTTCCGGCTGCATATACCATACATTCTGGGCAAGAGAAGTGATTGCACTGTCGATATCCTCTTTTTCTGCTTTGATGTCCTTCTGTTTTACTATGCTGTCAACAACAGCAAGTTCTTTTATCCATTTCACTGAGGATTTTTTAACTTCTTCAAGCATTTTAGCTTCATCATTTTCATGTTTTCCAAGCTCTTCTTCATACTTGTTCTCTTTCTTAAGACTGTCAATATATCGCTGGGCATAAAAATCTATCGTTTCATCAGAAAGTTCTACTTCAACATAGTTAGCAAGTTCGCCGACTATATAATTTTTTATGTAGTCGTTCTTCCAGTTTTCATACGCCTGTGACCCTTCATCGGTAAGCTTTTCTTTTAGTTCGACAAGAGATTTTACATCTGCACCTATTCCCTGGACAAAATCGTCTGAGATCTCAGGAATAGTTCTCTTGAATACTTCAAGTATATTTATAGTATAGGTGTAACTCTTTTCTTCAAATTTTCTTTCAAAGGTAACTGTTTCACCTGCTTTTTTGCCAACTATCTCTTTTACCTGAGGTCTTTCATCTTCTTTATAAAGAACGTATTCACTTTCTTTTTTATCGGTTATGACTTTTCCTTCGGCATTTATTACAGAGTAAGTTGTTCTGACAAAATCTTCAAGCTCAGCAGGACCGTCTTTGGGATCAAGAATTGCATTCTGGTCTAAAAGCTGATTAAGCCTGTCCTCAACATATTTTTCCACAACCTGTACTTTTTTGACAACTTCTACCTGCATATCTGAAAATTTAGTCGAAAGTATCTTTGGATAAGCATGTATCTTGACCTCTATCTCTATTACACCTTCGTTTTGTGAAGAGGCTTCTATCATAGGATCAAAAAGATTTTTTTCTTCTTTTTCAATATCAGTCATAGCCAGATCAACAAGATAGTCTTTTATCCAAGTGTCAAATGATTCACTCATTCTTGCTTTTATAAGTGCCTTAGGTGCCTTTCCCTTTCTGAATCCCTCAAAAGAGTAGTGCTGGTTAACCTCGGCGACGATTTCATTTTCTGCTTTTAAGACTTCCTCCTGCGGGAATCTTATTAAGTATCTCTTTATGTTCATATCCTGCGCTAAAAGCTGCTTTTCCATCTTTTTACCTCCATTTTCTATACTTCTTAATATTTATGCTTATAAATTATACATTGTTTATACATTAATTATGTTAAAAAAAAGTCAAAAATACGTTCTAATTCTGAATAAACTTATGTAAAACATATTTATTCGAATCAGGTTCCAAAAGCACACAACTGGCAATACCTCTGACCCACCCGCAGGCTTCTCCCGGATTTATTATAAGGGTTTTCCCATGCTGTCTAAAAACAACCTCATGTGTATGACCAAAAAAAACATAATCGTATAGCCCTGAACTTTCAGCAGGCATAAGAGAGTATGGCTCATGCATCATAAAGATTTTCTTTCCCTGGTGTTCTATAGCGGTTGGTCCATAAGTTATCCTTCCATCAGATTTTTTTGAAAGTAGTACCTTTTCCCCGTCATTATTGCCAAAAACGCCAAAAAAGTCTACGCCTGGAATCATGAAGCTTTTAAGAACAAAGGGAGCTACAAAATCACCGCAATGAAAGATACTATCAACTTTGTATTTTTCTACAACATAAGGTACTTCCTCAACAACTTTCATATTATCGTGAGTATCGGATATTATCATCCACATATTCTTTCTCCTCAGACCTTTTTTCCAATCCATCTTATATAACATATAATACCTTCATTTAAAGAAATTTCAACCTTTTCCTTTGCTGCTTCATTACTTACACCAAGAGTATCCCAAGCGTTAAGATACTTATTGGTAAGCTCATACTTAAAGCCCTGTAGATTCAATCCCTTAACTTCTCCGCCTATAGGCAGAACTGTCCATGTTTCACCCTTTAAGGCAGTAAAAAGCCTTCTGTTTTTTACGGTTCCTATATTAATATAATCTTCGTTTATTTCACTGTCAAGATCATTATATGCCGCAAGAAGATATATTCCCGCCATTGTCTGGTCTATGCGTGAACCTAAAACCCCAGAAAGTACAGCTTTATTCTCTTGCAACCCCCTTGCCATTATAAGAGCAAGCTCGGTATCCAGTTCGTTTTTTTCAGGAGGAAACTTTAGTATCTTTACTCCGATACTTTTTGCCCATTCAACATCGTTTTCTTCTGCTGAGTCCATATCCCCTATAAGATACGAAGGGGCTATATTGAACTTGCGGAAAAGTTTTATTCCGCTATCACAGGCTATTGTAACCGAAGCACTTTTGATCATGTTTATATAAAACTCATCACTGCTCAGTAGGCTTCCGCCAGATACAATATATACGATATTAATCACCGGCCTTTCAATGATATTATACAGCATCATCTTAAAACTGGCAAGATATATATTTTTGTAAAAGCTTTTGTTTTTTTGTTATAACTTTGTTATAATTTTATTAACTTATCTATCGGGAGGTGTTAGAATGAAGAAACATCTGATGATACTGTTCGTGGTCTTTATGACTACTGTTGGTTTATCGGAAGCGCTTTCAGATTTGGATCTAAAAAACTATAACGGTGATACCGTTCTGATCTCCATGACGACATTGAAAAGTTCAACAGATCTTCTGGCGTACAATGGTATGGTATATAATATTTCTGCATATTCTGATCTTAAAAATATTTCAAAAGAAAAATTTTTCAGTGTAGGAACAGAGAGTCTGCGGATACTGAAAAAAGATGCAGTTATCGAAAAAAAACTCGCATCCGTCAAAACTATAGGCTATCTGGCGGTCAGTGTAAAAGAACTTGAAACATTTAATGGAAAGTCATCATCAGTTCCGGCGTTTTTTGCATCAGACGGAAAAATTTATGATGTAACTGAAAACATAAAATGTAGGGGAGGAGTACATACAGTTGCTTATCAACCCGGAAAAGATATCACTATTGACCTCAAGAAAAGCAAACACAGTAATAATGTAATTAAAGGACTGCTTCTTATAGGTATACTCACTTTTAACTTTGAAGATCTTTACGCCATGAATGGAAAAAATGGAAAGCCTTCTCTTGTCGGTGTGAATGGAAAAATCTATGATTTTTCAGAGCTTAAACGGTGGGCAGGCGGCGAGCATTTAAACGTTCATAGTGCGGGGCAGGAACTGACCTATCAGCTTAAATCAAAATCTCCTCACGGAGTTAAAAAGATTTCTTCTGCTTCTGTAATCGGACTTTTGGCAACAGATATGAAAGGATTTAGTACTGTTATATCTACGAATAAAAATCTTAAGTATTCTACTAAAGAACAAAATATCTATGAAGAGAAAGAGATTATAGGTTTTCTTACAAAATAGCCAATTATGGTAATAGTCTAAAAGTAATAAATAGAAACGGACTGAAGCTATAATAAACGAGTAGATACTTAGTACAGCTTACAGGATTATTAAAACTGACCTCCTTTTGGGGTCAGTTTATTATATAGATCCGTTTTTATTTTAGCTAAACACGTAGTTAATCATATTTTCAATTATATCAACAGCACTCTTTTTTTCTTTGAGATTCCATATGCTACATGTAATAGTTGCAACAATAGGATCAAAACAGGTATTTTCAAAAAAAGTATAGTGAAATTTTTTTTTACATATAATTTTTTCTATATATCTGTTGTAACTTTTGTATATAGGATAGCTTGTGATAAAACGATTGATAGTAGGCTTTTCTGATGATGAAAAATAAAAGTCAATAAATTTTTCTCTTTTTGCTAGATCAAAAAGCTTCAGATATTCTTCAGCTCGTTTAAGCCAGCCTTTTTCGTATTGAGTTTCACATATAATCTTTTGGTTTTTCCGTATTCTGGATTGTAAAGACAGATCTCTTATGTGAGAAATACTTTGTAATAAAGGAAGTTTGCTTTCAGAAACAAAATTTTCAGATATAAAATATCTATGCCCATTTTGAAAATAAGTAATCTCTTTTTTAGTAAGTTCTTCAATAATTTTTTTAAAAAAATCTTTTTCCAGAGTACTTCCGGATATCTCAGCAACTGTATAAAAAACCGACGGTAAACTCATATATTCTTGTATATCAAACCAATAACCTATAAGGAAAGCCATTTTTTGTACTAGCCTTACTATGTGCTGCTCTTTTTTATATTTAAGGTTATATGAAATATAGGCATTCATTATCATAAGTTTTAAAAAAGGAGAATCTGAGCTTTGAGATTCGTTTTTAGAAAGCTCTATATATTTTAATCCCTGCTCGTAATCATTTTTTAGTTCAATACTGGCTATAGCTTTATGATAATATAAAACAGCATTACGGTTTTTATCTCTAAACGGGAGTAACCGATCAATCCTTCGTGAATCATTGAATAAAGACATCTCTGCAACAGCCAGATTCATTCTACAGTCATATTCGAGCTCTTTTGAAAGGTTAGAAATAACTTCTTTTAAACTTTTATATACTCTAAAAAAACTATCCTTATCACACTTTGCATCAAAAATTTTTAAAAGTACGAAATTTGCTCTAACAAAATGCTTTAGAGAGTTAAAACCTGTTGAGAAAAGTTGTTCTGCTTTTTCATATTCAAAATTATAGTAGTAGCCAAGTCCCCTTATATACTCTTGCATCTCATTGTCTTTTACATCAATATTATCCAAAAAATATCTAAGTATAGGCAGAGATTTTAAGCCTAAAGCGTCAATAATACCTAAGATATTTTGTTTCATAGTATCCCCCTCATTTTTTAAAAGACCAATAAGACCCCACAAAAAAATATTTTTACTATATAATATAATTAGTATAAAATATTTTATCATATAATTATTGTTTTTTTTGCTATCATTTCTAAAAAAACAATTATATGATATTGGATATCCAATATAAGGAGGATAAGGATGAAAAAAATATTATTAGCGGTTCTGATACTTCTATCAGTGATGAGTTTTGCAGCAGAAAAAGTTTGTTTGATCAATCTGGATAAGAACCTTTCTATTGGAGACATGGTTTATGATCAGCAGAATCTTTACTATCTGTCGTTTGATCCATCTACTATACTTACAGAAGTTGTTGTGTTTGATTATAATGAAAAGATTTTCACTACACGTGCAATATACAAAGAAGAAAAATACGGCAACCAGATATATGTGTCCGATAAATACGGAAATCCGCGAATGCATAATTTTTATGGTGGTCAGAGTAACGCAGGGATTTTCGTTGATTCAAAAAATATATATGTAGGTATAAGCAAGGATTTTTATGTTTTTGATAAAAACCTTAAACTGAAGACAGTGTTTGAAGATATGAACACACGTTTCTTAAGAGTTAAGTCAATAAATGGAAAAATTTATGTTATTCAGGACATGGTCATAAGCATTTATGAAAATAACAGTTTAGTAACGCTTTATACAGATATTCCTGAAATAGATTTATTCAGTGATATGTTTATCATAGATGAAGCTGTCTTTGTTGTAGGAAGAAAATATGAAGAAAGGCAAAACAGTATTTTTAAATTTAACGGTGATAAATTCAGCAAAGTTTATTGCTCAGATGACGATTGTGGTATTATCAAAGCTGATTTCTATAATGACAGGATAATACTTCAGGGCAAAAAACTTGTCAAACTTTCGAAGGAGTTTGTTGAAATAAGTAGCTTAGAAAATCCTAAGATAGAGTATTTTATGCCGTGTGAGAATTTCTATGTAGAAAACATAAACAATGTGTTTTATAAAGTTTTATGGTAAGGAAAAACGGGTTATAAAACAAAATCTTTTTAGATGTACTATAAGCCAAGTCAGGCGCTTTAGCCTTGACTTGGCTTTTGAGTTTGTGTACGCTACTTGTTTGTCTGTATAGGTTGGATTATTTTTAATATAAATAAAGAATATTACAGTTAAACAACGCTAATAATTTGAATTTATAAGCCTTTTATACGGAGTATAGGTTCCGTCAATCAGGGGTTGGAGTATGAGGAAGCTACCCGGGTCAATGGTTCCTTTTATAGAAGAACATACGATCGTATATCGTTCTTGGCTAAAAATATCCTGCATCTGTGCACGGTTCATAAGAAAAGATTCTGTTGTGTATGCAGTAAACTCTTGATCTTTATGAGTAGGGTTGATAACTATAAGTCTATACTCGTCAATCTTGCTTGTTGACCTACTATAGGCAAGAATATTTTGGTTGTTTGAAAATGCTCTTGTAAACTTTCCTTCCCGTAAGGCAGGAGAGTCTTTAAAAAGCTTGGTTATTTTAAGATAAAAATTGAAAGTTTCGTTCTCGCTTTCCATCAATTCCCATCTCATGGGCTGGCGGCAGTAAGGATCGTTTTCTCCGGTCATTCCTATTTCTTCCCCATAGTATATCAAAGGACTTCCCGGTAAAGTAAACTGCATTACTACTGCAAGCTTCCAAAGATCGGTATATTGATTTTTAACTCTCGGTGTATCGTGTGTTGATAGTATATTCCAACATGAAAAGAGCTTTTCTTCTGTACAGTCTTTGACGGTATAAGATAATATTTCTGCGGTCTGGCTCCCATCAATTGTGTTATTCAAAAAATCATCTATGATATTTTTAAAGTAGTAATTCATTATGCCGTGAGTATGTCCGTTCAAAAGCCATTTTTTAGGATATGTCCAGGCTTCGGCATAAATATGATGCTCTGAGTGAGATGAAATGTTTTTGCTTATGTCACTGAGCAGTTCTTGACCCAGTTCATAGGCACAGTCAAGCCGCCAATCGTTTACTCCTGTTTTCATCCATTTTTTCATTACGGAATCTTCGCTGCGCCAAAGCAAGTCAATCAATTCAGAGTTTTCCAAGGCAAGTTCTGGAAGGTTTTTTGAATTGGACCAAAATGTGAAACTTCCGTTTATTTGTCTGAAAAATTCTTTTTCTTTCAGTCCTTTTGCAGCTTTTATAAACCATGGGTGAGTGTCGCCAACATGATTCAGAGCTATATCAAGCACTATGCGGATTTTATTTTCCATAGCCGCGCTGCACAGTTCTTTTAGATCTTTTTCCGTTCCCAGCATAGGATCAATAGTAAAGTAATCGGAGCAATCGTATCTATGATTGGATGGGGAACTGAAAATAGGAGTAAGGTAGATAAAATCAACTGAAAGCCCAGCTATATAATCAAGTTTTTTAGTGATACCTTTGATATCGCCACCATAAAATACAGTTCCATATTTGTATTTTTTTTCTTTGAACTCTTCAGGTAAAGGAAGTTCCAAATTCCATTCCCTTGTTTCATTTTTTGGACAGGAAGAAAAAAATCTATCCGGAAAAATTTCATATCCTATTCCAGCCTGCATATATCACCTCGGTTACTGTGCCGCAAAGTATGTGTCTACTCTTTCAATAAACTCCTTACGCATCTGAGCTTTTACATTTTCCGGCAAAGAACTATCATCGCTGTATGCCAGCATAATATTATCAATAACGCCTGTAAAGAAAAAAATTCTGTCACTGAGCTTAAGCATAAGTTCATCAAAGTACTTTCGGTCAATCTTTTTTTCGGAGTAGTAGTTGTAATACTCCAGATATATATTCGGAAGTTCCTGTGCAAAATCCAGTTTGGGCATACCGTCAAGCAAGGTTGCATAATCGAAGCCTATTGGTCCATAACAAACGTTTTCCCAGTCTATTACAACAGGTGTCATATCGTCTTCAAACCCTATGTTAGAGAAGAAAAAATCACCGTGTTGACATGCATATGGTGCCTGTTTGAAAAAAGCATCGTCCTTTTGTACTTTATCGTAGCAAAGCATAAGTTTGTCAAATTGTTCCTGTCCATGGATTTTGCAGAAGTTTGTTACTCCGTTTTCAAACCAGCTCCACTTTTCTTTCAATTTCTGGTAAAGCTCAGAACTTTCATCTGCGTTGCATACTTCACAAAATAGTTTTTTTAGATTTAATACCCATGTAAGATATGTTCCAAGAAATGGTTCAACATTTCTGTTAATAAATGCATCCTTTTTTGCCAATCTGGATACAAGAATAGACATCTTCTCGTATGTCGGAATCTCAGGAGGGCCAAATCGTTTCAATTCATCACCTTTATTTATCATATAAATAATCTTCTTTTCAGAATCCACATCTATAATAGGTATTGAAAAGAAACTTTTGAAATCACTCATAAGCTTTGATTTTGCGAACTGTATCTCTCTGAAGGAGTTATCAGAGGATAGGATCATCGGAATATCTGTTCTAAAGTATTTCTTTAGCACAAAGCTTGCTTTTTTTATTTTTGAACCGTTAAGGTACTCTAAGTTGATTATCTCAAAGTCTTTCTCTCCATAATGCCTGTATTTAAAAGGATCTCCTAGGTTCTCTTTTTTTATTATCTGAATATCAAACTTTTCAAGTTTCTTAATATACTTGGTTATTCTTAGCAAAATATCACCTCCATATATGCCAATATATTATACACATAATTTTTTAAAACTACCGCAGAGTAAGTCAGAACAGTATTGTAATAAAAAATCTTTTTTTTAGAAACACCTTTCAATTTACAATGAATATCAAAGTTATTTGTCTGAAAAACGGCTTTTCTTAGGCTACATTAAAACTAACAAGTTTGTTTTGAGAGAAAAAATAATATAGAATTTAAGTGAAAAAAATTTCATGAAAGTACTTTCAAATAAATTATACCTTGAAGGAGGAGATCTTGAATGCTTTTTTCAAAAAATATTTTAGCAGTTGAACCTTCTCTTACTCTTGCTTTAAATGCAAAAGCCATAGAACTTGAGAAGCAGGGTGTTGATCTCGTTAAACTGACAGCGGGTGAACCGGACTTTCCTACACCTGAGCCTATTTGTGAAGCTGCGTTCAAAGCTATAAAGGAAGGGAAAACCAAGTATACCGATGCAAAAGGTATCCTTGATCTCAGAAAGAAAATTTCAGAGTATCTGAATAAAAGACTGGATATTAAGTATGATCCGAATGATATCGTTGTAACAAACGGTGGGAAACAGGCTATATATAATATTTTGCTGGCTATGATAAACCCAGGTGATGAAGTAATGATTTTTGATCCTTCATGGGTAAGCTACGATGCCCAAATAAAAATGGTAGGCGGTCTACCGGTTCATGTTCCGCTTGATGAAGAAGAAGGATTTCTTCCTACAGAATCAAAAATTAGAAGATACCTTTCACCTAAAACAAAGGTTATCATGATTAATACTCCGAATAATCCTACAGGAGTCGTTTATCCCAAATCCACACTAGAAATAATAGCAAAAATATCAAAAGAAAACGAAATACTTGTTTTAAGCGATGAAGTATATGAACTGTTGGTGTATGACGGACAGTTTACTTCAATTGCCACAATAGACGATATGAAGGAAAGAACAGCTATAGTTAATGCATTTTCAAAAACATGGTCTATGACCGGATGGAGAGTAGGTTACTGTACAGGACCTCAGAAACTCATGAAGGAAGTATCTAAAATACAATCACATGCTACATCAAACATCAACACTCCTTCACAGTATGCAGCAATGGTTGCTTTTGACTATGATGTTATGCCCATGTATCAGGAGTTTAAAAACAGAAGGGATTACATAACCTCAAGACTTAGCAAAATGGGTCTCAAGTTTGTAAAACCTGCCGGAGCATTTTATGTGTTTATAAATGTTGAGGAGTTTGGAATGGAAGACTCAGTTTTTGCCCAAAAACTTCTCGAAGATGCAAAAATCGCGGTTGTACCGGGTTCCGGATTCTATAAAAAAGGTTATATAAGAATATCGTTTGCTACTTCAATGAAGATGCTCGAAAAAGCTGCCGACAGACTGGAAAAATTTGTAGGCGAACTGAGAAAATAATATGAAAGCCGATGTTTTAATTGCAGAAATAGGCAGTACAACTACAGTTCTTACTGCTCTTACCGGGATTAACGGTAAAAACCCCAAGATTGAAGCTCAGGGAGAACATTATACCACGGTTTCCGAAGGCGATGTTACTATTGGTATACAGGGTGCGGTAAGAGATTTGGAGAAGAAAATAAACGAAAAAGTCGATTGGGAAATACTTTTAGCAAGTTCTTCAGCCGCGGGCGGTCTTAAAATGACCGTCCACGGTCTTGTTTATGATATGACCGTGAGAGCTGCCAAAGAGGCTGCTCTTGGAGCAGGTGCAGTTCTTAAGTTTGCAACAGCAGGAATGATGAGACATTCTCAAGTAAATGAAATTTACAGAATAAACCCCAAAGTGATGCTTCTGGCCGGGGGAGTTGATTATGGTGAAGAATCAACCATAATTCATAATGCTGAAATTATAGCCAGCATGAGTATGAACTGTCCTGTAATATATGCAGGTAACTGTGTATTGCGTGATGAAGCAGCACAAATATTCAAAGACAAAGGAAAAGAACTGATAATCACCGAAAACGTTTATCCACAGGTAGATCATCTTAATGTCGGACCTGCACGCAGATGTATTCAGGAAGTATTTTCCAAACATATAATACATGCGCCCGGAATGGAGAAAATATACTCTATTGTTAATGGACAGGTGCTTACAACACCGGGAGCGGTTATGATAACAACCGAACTGCTTTCGGAGATTTTCGGAGATGTTCTTACCGTAGATATAGGGGGAGCTACAACGGATGTTGATTCTGTTACAGATGGCGATCCTCAGATTCAGAGAATTCTTGTTTCTCCTGAGCCACGTTCAAAGAGATCTGTTGAAGGAGATCTTGGACTGTATGTCAATGCTCATAACGTTATAGAACTAATTACTCCTGAAAAACTTAGAATGGAGTTCAGTGATTATGATGAGCTATTTGCGCAGATATCACCTTATCCAAAAACTCCCAGGCAGGAAGAGTTTGTTGCTTCACTTGCAAAGTACTGTTTCAAAACGGCTGTAAGAAGGCATGCCGGGAAAAAAGGCTTCCTTTTTGGTCCTACCGGAAGAATAGAAACAGCTCAGGGAAAGGATCTGACAGCGGTAAAGCATATCTTTGGTACCGGAGGAATGCTTTCAAGATCAAGATATCGAAAAGAAGTTATGAAGAGTATCTTTGAATCTTCCAGCAAAGATGAACTGCTTCCTGTTGAAAACAAAACATCTTTGTATTATGATAAAGATTATATTTTTGCTCCTATAGGAATACTATCAACTATAGATAAGCAAAGTGCTATTGAACTATTAAAAAAAGATATCGCCAAAATAGAATAAAGACGGGGAAACCCGTCTTTATTCTATTTCTGAGGCAACTAACTTTTCTTCAGGTGGTGTAGAGGTTATTGTATAATTTATTACATCCCGTGCTGCTCCCAAATCATCATAATTTTCCTGCGCAGATCTGGTTTCAAGCTGTTTTATCTGATTCTGACTTATGGCTATATCGTATGTATTATAACTGACATCTGAAGAAATATCCTTAATTACGTGATATTTTCTGCTTTCGCTCCAATGATTCGTAACCGGCTGGAACTCCAGCTTAATACCGTTATACCCTCTGTCTACATAAGTATCGACATATTCGCCCGTCTTTATCTTCCCTATTTTCAGGTTATTCATGAAAACAGCTACCAAAGTTGATCTGTTACCATCATTGGAATAAACACTGTTGTTGGATATCCTAACTTTATATGCTTTATCCGGTATTATATCGTTGGAAGTGTATATTTTTGAATTATCGTTAAGATAGTATGAGAGATAAAAGATTCTGTCTTCATTTACGTGTGAAAGCGTTGATTTCAATTTGATCATTATATCGTGGTTTCCAAACGGTAATGAATAGGTTTTACTTCTTCCCGTGT
>JAKJGQ010000060.1 GCA_022704305.1 Thermotogae bacterium
CAAAACTAGATGAAAAGTCCATACAGCTTAAAGCTCTTAACGAAGAAATGACAGCCCGTCCTGCATGGAGCAAAGATCCTTACTATGTTCTGTCTAACCTTGAAATACAAAAAAAGCAGATAGAAACACGCTATACCAAGCTTGAAGAAAGTTTTTCACAGCTTCGGAAAAACTATGAAAACACCAACACAGAACTACATTCAATAATAAAAACTCTTGAAACATACTCTAAAATGCTTTCAGAAAAAGAGACTCTACTTACGGCTCAGATGAAAGAAAAAGGATTTTCAGATATTCAGGACATAAAGAATTATTACAGATCACAGAATAAGCTTGAGCAGATGCAGGAACAAATCTCAACACATGAAAAAGAGCTTGCCATATCAGAAAAAACCGTAAAAAACCTGTCAGAAAAGATCACCGACCGAACTCTCACCTACGATGACCTGCAAAAGAAGAATGAAGTACTTTCAGCAGTAAAAAAAGAGTATGAAGCATTAAGCGGAGAGATCGCAACAACCGAATCAAAAATAAAGGAAATGTCAGAAAAGCTTACAGAAAAAACAGATATGGAAAAAGAGTACGGACTGATTAAAAAAGAAGCAGATACTGCTGAACTGCTCAACAAAAAATTAAGAGGAAATGAATTTGTAAAGTATGTTTCTTCGCTTATGATGGAAAACATACTTTCAGCAGCTTCCTCACAGCTCAGAGCCATAACCAACAACAGATACTCGCTCGAAACAGACGAGTCGGCCTTCATAATACGCGATGATTTCAACGGAGGATACAGACGAAGGGTAGATACATTATCAGGCGGAGAGATCTTTCTTGCTTCACTATGCCTTGCTCTTGCCCTTTCAGCCCATATACAGCTGAAAGGAAAAAAGAGCATAAGATTTTTCTTCATCGATGAGGGCTTCGGATCTTTGGACAGCAGCCTTATTGATACTGTCATGTCTTCTCTTGAAAAAATACAGCAGAAGCATTTATGCGTCGGACTCATAAGTCATGTAGAAGAGATGAAGGAAAGAATACAATCCAAATTGATTATTTATAAACAAGAAACAGAAAATGGAATAACAAGTAAAATAGATATAATATAATCTTTTTTTTATTATGTTCATACAAAAAAAGAAAAGCTGCAAAACACATAAAGTAATTTGTTTTTCTTCTTTTACTTGTGCGGTGGTATAATTAAATATATAACTTAAAAAATATATAACAGGGAGTGCTATGAGATTTCATTTCAGCCCGAACCTATTTGTTCTCTATTTTAGCTTCTTTATTTCTCTTTTTTTGGGAGTATGGGGTATCAAAAACAGAAAAAAACCGGCTGCCCTTCAATTCGGGCTCAGCATGCTTTGTCTTACCCTTTGGACATTTGGTTTTATTCTGGAGCTTGCCGGTATTGATTTTAAAACCAAGCTTATCTGGTATAACTTTCAGTTCCTTTTCATATACCTCTTTCCAGTAAACCTTTTCTGGATGACCAAGGATCTTTCAAACCTCTGGCTTAAGGAAAAACTTGAACGGTTTTATTTTTATATTTTCATAAGCATTTCTCTGATCATCTTTCTGACCGGAGTTATAAATCCCCACGACAGCCTTTTTATGAAAAACCTTTCTATAATAGAGAACAATGGATATACCTTTCTGGCAGGAGCCGCAGGACCGGTTTACTATATCGGTATAGGATACGTTTTTTTCTTTGTCATACTCTCTGTAGGCATCCTTCTTTACGAGCTGATAAAACGCGAAAAGTTCTTTAAGCTTCAGATACTGCTTTTGCTCCTGGCACAGGTATTCCCGCTTATAACCTCTGTGCTGTACACCTTTAAACTGCTTGATACCTCTTTTAACTACAGCACGTTTATCTTTTCACTTTCCGGAATACTTATTTTCATAGCTCTTTTTAAACTCAAGCTGTTCGGGATACAGCCTATCGCAAAAAATATTCTCATTGAAAACCTTTCCGACGGAGTTCTTGTTTTGGATAGGGAGAACACCGTTATAGACATGAATATAATAACCAAAAAAATCTTCGGATTAAACGACAGCTGTATAGGCAAAAAAATGGGAAGTGTATTTTACGATTTCCCGCTCTTTCTTGAGTCTATAGGGATAAACGTAGCCCTTAGCGATGAGATGCCAATCAGTGAAAAATTTTACGACATACGGATTACTCCCATAAATGACTTTAAAAACATATTTCTTGGCAGACTTATTGTACTTAGAGATATAACTGAAAGAAAAAGCTTTGAAAAAGAAATAGTAAAAGCCAAGGAAGAAGCAGAGTACGCCAACGAAGCCAAAAGCAGATTTCTTGCAAATATGAGCCATGAGATAAGAACACCTCTTAACGGTATCATAGGATACCTGAGTCTTCTTTCCACCACGGAGCTCTCTGTCTCTCAGAAAGAGTTTGTGCAAAATGCCAGGCTTTCCTCCAATATTCTCATGGAAATTATAAACAACATCCTTGATATATCCAAGATAGAAGCCGGAAAGATAGAACTAGAAAAAACCGATTTCAGCCTTGATGAGCTTATTGACGAAATTCAGGTCATGTTCACTCCAAAGGTTGAAGAAAAAGGACTGCTTTTCAGCATAAAAAAAGAATTTCAACCCAAAAACACCTTTATTGGAGACACCCTGAGAATAAAACAGATTCTTATAAACCTTATAAACAACGCTGTAAAGTTTACCTCAAACGGAAGTATCGTCTTATATGTCCATGTCTTTGAGCCAGAGGACGGAAAGTACAGGCTACACTTTGAAGTTACCGATACAGGAATAGGAATGACACACGAACAGCAGGAAAAAATCTTCAGCCCTTTTACCCAGGCAGATAACTCAACAACCAGGAAGTACGGCGGAACCGGTCTTGGCCTTAGTATAGCCAAAAGCCTTGTTGAACTGATGCATGGAAAAATCTGGGTTCACAGCACCCCAAACGAGGGCTCGGTGTTTTTGTTCGATATTTTACTTGCTGCATCTGAAAAGACCGGTCTACATTCAGCTTCTAAAAAGAATTACATGAATAATCTTTATGACTTCAAGCATACCGTTAAAATTCTGCTTGCAGAAGACAACACCATAAATCAGGGACTGATGAAAAACATATTTGAGCTTTCAGGCCTCCAATACTCAATAGTCGGAGACGGACTTTCGGCTGTGGAAAAGTGCAAGGCAGAAAGCTTTGACCTTATATTTATGGATATTCAAATGCCTATAATGGACGGCTGCCAGGCTTCGCAGAAAATCCGCGAATGCGAAAAAATGAAAGGTTCCGGACCTGTTCCTATAATCGCCCTGACCGCAAGCGCCAGCTCAAAGGAGACTAAAAGCTTTGTAAACTACGGAATATCGGACTTTTTAACTAAACCCTTTGAACTTCCGGATTTTTACATGATACTTTTCAAGTACATAAAAGATGCCCAGTATGAACTGCGTCCACTTCAGAAAAACGAAAAGATTCATTCAAATGAAACTGAAAAAGCCATTGACTATATAGCTGAAAATATTGTTTTTGACAGAGCTGAAGCCGAAAAACTTTTCCAGAACTACATAAATGAAGCTGAAACCATAATTGAAAATATGCGTGAATGCTTAAAGAAAAATGACTATGAGACCCTTGATAAACTTGCTCACAAGCTTAAGGGAAGCAGTGGTTTTTTCAAACTAGACGCCATTGTTACTATGTGCCTTGATCTTAGAGAGTATTCAAAACAGAAGAATGCCGAACAGGCAGACTTCATACTTAAAAACCTGACCGGCAAAATTCTTTCCATCAAATAAAAAACTCTAAATTTATCTGCTATTCTAACTTTGGATAGCAGATTTTTTTACTTGACTATGACGTTACGTAATAGTATATAATAAAACTGAGGTGAAGGATGAAGTACTATACCATAAAGCAGATCGCCGACATGGCAGGAATAACCGTAAGAACCCTCCATCATTATGATTACTTAAAGCTCCTCTGTCCGGACGGAAAAGGTACAAACGGCTACAGAATATACACTTCGGTCCAACTGCGAAGACTCCAGCAGATACTTTTTTTAAAAGAACTGGGCTTCACTCTTACCCAGATAAAAGAGATACTTGACAGCGACAACTTTGACCGCTATAAGGCACTTCAACTTCACAAAGAGCTTCTCTTAAAAAAAAGACAGAGGCTTGATGAGCTTATAAATAATGTAGATAAAAACATAAAAGCACTTGAAGGAGGCTTAGAGATGAACGAGGAAGATATGTTCAGTCCTTTTGAAGATAAAAAAATAAGAGAGTATACTCAACAAGCAAAAGAAAAGTACTCCAGTTCTCTTGTTGAACAAAGTATTGAAAAAGTTTCAGCATACTCCAAAAAAGAATGGGAGGATATCATGGAATACGGCGATTCACTTATGAAAGAAATGAAAGAGCTTATGAACAGAGATCCTGCTGATAAGACAGTACAGAATGTTATCTCAAAACACTACAAGATGATAAACGATAACTTTTATGACTGTTCCATCGAAATATACAGCGGACTTGCGGATCTCTACGTTTCCGACGAAAGATTCACCGCCTTTTTTGAAAAATATTCTCAGGGTCTTGCCAAGTATATGCACGATGCTATCAAAGTATTCTGCTCTGAAAAAAGATAATAACCATATCGTAACAAGTTTAAATCAACTACCGGAAAATAATCCGGTAGTTGATTTTTTAGTATTTCTGAATACTCACTCAGTATTTCTGAATACTGAGTAAATCTTCAATTCTCTGGGTCATATAGTCTTTCGCATCTTCAATGGCCATATTGTATATCTGAACAGAAAGTTCCTGCATAAAAAAATCCAAAAGTTTCTTCGCCTTGAACTCTCCTATTTCTTCTTCCATCTCATTGGAATAAAAAACTTTTATTTTTTCAATCAATATCTTCTTCTTTTGCTGATCAATTTCTATACTTGCCAAGACCGTCACCTCCGGTTTTATATACACGGAGAAATTATATCACAGCTATAAATTCTCTTATAAAATTTATATTAGTAGTTAAAACTACTATTTTCTATATAATTTTATGCTTTATTTTAAGCTTGACATAGTTATCATTCTTTGATATAATGTAGGCTAGTATACATAAAATACTCAATACTGCTCACCGCTCAAAACGGTAAAGGAGTGCATTTTAATGAAGCAAACTTTCAAAAAGGAAAGTGATTTTTCGTTTCTGCTGCGTCAGGCAGGAAAGCATAAGTACAAGCTTATAACCTCCGCTGTGCTCAGCATACTAAGTATGGTGCTTTCTATAGTACCCTATGTTCTTATGTACAACATGATAATGGAACTTTTTAAAGAGAGTCTGGACTATGAAAGAATTAAAAATTTAGCCATAATTACGGCTGTCTTTGCTGTGATACGGCTCATTCTTTTTGTCAGTTCAGGCATCTTCTCTCACGTTGCCGCTTTTAATATCCTTTACGAAATACGTATGAATCTTATAAAGCATATTTCAAGCATGAATATGGGCTTTTTTAAGAAAAACACGACCGGTTCGCTTAAGCGTATTATAAATGAAGATATTGAAAAGCTAGAAAATTTTATAGCCCACCAGATACCTGACATGGCTGCGGCTATAGCAGCTCCCCTTGTTTTTTTGGGTTTTATGATCTATCTTAATTACAAACTGGCTTTAGTTCTTTTCATACCGGTTTTGGTAGGGATTTTTTCTCAAAGCTGGATGTTTAAAAGCTATGGAAAAAGAATGGAAAAGTATCATAAGCTTCTGCAAAAACTCAACTCAACTATTATGGAGTATATAAGTGCTATGAATGTAATGAAGGCGTTTAACCTTTCGGCAAAGTCTTTTAAAACATATAAGGATACAACTAAAGAATATGCGGACTACTGGGTTGAGATTACTCACGATACTGTTCCGTATTACTCTTTATTCCTAACTCTTATTGACTCAGGACTTCTTTTTATAATTCCTATAGGCGGGATAATGCTTCTTAACAACAGTATAAATATAGCGACCTATATACTTTTTATTCTTCTTTGTTCCAACTTTCTTTCTTCATTCAAAGCAATTCTGGAGTTTGGCGGAAACTTTGCCATGCTTCTCAAAGGAGCTGGAAAGATTAAGGATATAATGAACAGTCCCGTGCAGTCCGACAGTGCTTTAGACCTTGGAAAACCGGTTCAGGGCGATATACAGTACAGCAATGTTTCTTTCAGGTATGAAAACAAGTTTGTTATAAAAGACTTTTCTCTCAAAATACGCCAAGGTTCAACTATTGCCCTTGTTGGCCCTTCTGGGTCTGGAAAGACTACAGTTGGCCAGCTTCTGGGAAGGTTCTGGGATGTAAATGAGGGTAGCATAAGCATCGGCGGAACCGATATCCGTGAAATACCTTATAAAACTCTTATGAATAACGTTTCGTTTGTTTTTCAGGATGTTTTTATGCTTCATGACAGTATATACGAAAATATACGCATGGGAAAAGAAAGTACCGAAAAAGAGGTCTTCCTTGCGGCTAAAAAAGCTCAGATACATGATTTTATAATGAGTCTTCCAAAGGGATACCAGACCATGCTCGGTGAAGGCGGGATAAAGCTGAGCGGTGGAGAGAAACAGAGGATTTCAATAGCACGTGCGATACTCAAAAACTCGCCTGTAATAGTTTTGGATGAAGTTACCTCTTATTCGGACATAGAAAATGAATCCAAAATACAGCAGGCTCTTAAGGAACTGCTTAAAAATAAAACAGCGGTTATAATCGCACACAGGCTTTATACCATAAAAAATTCCGATCTTATAGTTGTAATGGATGAAGGCAGGATAAGCGAGACTGGCACACATACTCAGCTTATGCAAAAAAACGGCACTTATAAGCATATGTGGAATCTTTACTATGCGGATACTCTGGAAAAGGAGGTGTGCTGATGATACGTGAGATAAAACAGCTTACCAAAAGCGGTTTTGATAAGCTGCGCAAACCCATCTTCTTTTTGGTTTTTGATTCTCTTTTCCATATGGTAAATTATATGATGATGTTTTTCGTCATACTCGATCTTATAAAGAATCAATTCTCCTACGAAAAAATTCTTGTATATACTGTTATTATGGGAGTTGCGTTTGTTTTAAGAAATATTGTTGTCAGAATAGGATATACCGGGATACAGGAACAGGGTGCAAGAGCTATAGAAAAGATGCGCATAACGCTGGGTGATCATCTGAGAAACCTTAACCTCGGTTATTTTAACAAAAACAGTATAGGAAACATTTCAAACATCATGACCAATGATCTTCAGGACTTTGAACAGGTTATAACCCATACCACAAGTGATCTGATAAAGACTCTTATACTATCGGCATATCTTCTTATAATAACTTTTTTCATAAATCCTATGCTGGGACTTATACAACTTTTAGTAGTCGCAGCTGCCGTTCCCATAATATTATTAGGTTCAAAAAAGGGAGCTAAAATAGGTGCTATAAAAAAAGAAGTCATGAACAACGTTATTTCCAGAATGGTTGAATATATGAAAGGAATACAGGTGTTTAAATCCCATAACCTTACTGGTGAAAAGTTTAAAAGGCTTGAAAAGTCCTTTGACGACCTTAAAAGAGAAAGCATACGTACAGAAGTGGCTATGGCACCTTACGTATTGATATTTCAGATGATTACGGATATTCTTTCTCCTGTTCTGCTTATAATAGCCACATCTGAGTTTATATCCGGCTCAATAGGGAAGGTAGAATACTTCTCCTTCATAGTCATAAGTATAGCACTAACAAATATTTTAAGAGGTTTTTCTACTCAGTATGCCATGCTCAGGTATCTTAAGCTTGCAAGTGACAAGCTTATAAACGTGTATAACGAAAAGGCTGTCGGATACACGACAGATGAACCGGATTTTAAAAACTACGATATACAGTTCAGTGATGTAAGCTTTGAATATGAAAAGGATGAAGGAACTTTAAAAAACATAAGCTTCTCTTCCCCACACTGTACAACAACTGCTCTTATAGGGCCGTCAGGGTCAGGGAAAACCACTATCACAAGTCTTATTGCACGATTCTGGGATATAAACAAGGGAAAAATTACCCTAGGCGGACAGGATATACGGGATATAAATCCAGACTCTCTTTTGAAACATATAAGTATGATCTTCCAAGAAGTATACCTGCTTAATGACACTGTTGAGAATAATATCAAGCTGGGCAACCCTCATGCTACACATGATGAAGTTGTACAGGCGGCCAAGCTTTCAAGGTGCCATGACTTTATAGTACAGATGGATCAGGGATATCAGACCGTTATTGGAGAGGGAGGATCCACTCTTTCGGGAGGTGAAAAACAGAGAATTTCAATAGCCCGTGCTCTTTTGAAGGATGCTCCAGTAATACTTCTTGATGAAGCTACAGCTTCTCTGGATGCAGACAATGAGCATGAAATAAGAAAAGCACTTAAAAAGGTTACTGCAAATAAAACCGTTGTGGTTATAGCTCATAGGCTAAATACAATTAAAGATGCTGACCAGATAATCGTGCTTAACGAAGGCAGGATAGAAGAAGCCGGAAGTCATTCGGAACTTATGAAAAATAAAAAGAGATACTTCAATATGTTTACTGAAATGGAAAATGCCCAAAGCTTTTCCCTTTAGTACCCCTGCAATAAAAAGATCCCACGAAAATATTTTCGTGGGATTTTTTTATCTTTCTGAAATTTTTTTATTTCTTTCTTCAAGAAACTTCTTTATCTCCCGGGCATCCTTCATCGTAAGAACCGTTTGAGCATCATTGACAGCCTCATTCATATCAGCAAGGGAGAAAAGACGTCGGATATTGAGTATACAAGGAGGAGACATTGAAAATTCATCAAGTCCCAGTCCAAGGAGAAGATAGGCCATAATCTCATCTCCGGCTGCTTCTCCGCACATTCCAACATCAATTTTTTCTTTATGGCCATTCTCTATAACTGTTTTTATAAGCCTCAACACTGCCGGATTATATTGATTGTAAAGCTCGGCTATTTTAGGATTCATTCTGTCAACAGCTGTTGTATACTGAATAAGATCGTTGGTACCAATACTGAAGAAGTCACATTCTTTGGCCAGAATATCCGAGATCACAGCGGCTGAAGGTACTTCAATCATTATTCCTATCTGGATTGAACGGTCGTATTCTATAGATCTTTTATCAAGCTCCTGCATACATTCGCTTATTATTTCTTTGGCAGTCATTAGTTCTTCAAGACAGCTTATCATGGGAAACATTATTCTTGCCCTTCCGAAAATACTTGCCCTCAGTATCGCTCTTAGCTGTTTTTTAAACATCTCTTTCTTTTCAAGACATATTCTTATGGCACGAAATCCAAGGAAAGGATTGTCCTCTTTTTCGAGTCCGAGATATGGAACGTTTTTATCTCCACCTATATCAAGGGTTCTTATTATAACCGGCTTTGATTTCATATCCGAAAGTACTTTTTTATAGATCACAAACTGCTCTTCTTCCGAAGGTTCATTGTCTCTGTTCATATATAGAAACTCTGTCCTGAAAAGTCCGACTCCCTGGGCACCATTTTCAAGTGCGGCAGAGGTATCGTTCTGTGAGGCAATGTTCGCATAAAGTTCAACCTGATGATTATCATGAGTAAAAGTTTTTTTATCTTTGAACTGCATGAGCAGTTTTTTGTGTTTCTCCTTGACAGCTTTCATTTCAATATATTTTTTTACAAGCTCTCCATCCGGTTGGATAAAGATCTCTCCGCTTTCACCATTAAATACTATAAAAGTTCCTGTTTCAACCTGTTCTGTTATCCCCCCAGCACCTACGATAGCAGGAATTCCAAGATTTCTCGCTATTATGGCTGCATGTGAGGTTCTGCCACCACTTTCCGTTATTATGCCGCAGACTTTTTGACTGTCCATAGATGCTGTATCTGAAGGTGAAAGCTCCTGGGCAACTATTACAGAACCGTCCGGCATAGCTTCAAGTCCTGTCCCTGTTCCAAGAATACTTTTTATTACTCTCATTCCGACATCTTTCACATCGGCAGCCCTTTCACGTATATACTCGTCTTCTATCTGCATAAACTGTATATAAAAGTCTTCTGCTGTTTTCACGACAGCATAGGCAGCGCAGAGTTTCTCTGCTTGAATATGGTCTCTGACCGTCTGAACAAACTCATCGTCCTGCAAAATCATCAGATGAGCCTGAAAAATACCCGCATCGGTTTCTCCGAGCTTCTCTCCGGAAGCTTGTATGAGTTTTTCCAGCTCCAAAGCACTTTTTTTAAGAGCTGTTTCTAGTATTGCAAGCTCTTTCTGCGGATCGTCAGAGTTTTTTTGAAGACTTTCAACTTCAATTTTTTTTAAAAGGAATACCTTTCCTATGGCTATACCCGGTGAAACTGCTGTGCCCTTCATATCATCACCTACTCGCTGAAAGACTTTACGAGTTCACTTAATTTTTCCAAAGCAGTTTCTTCATCTTCCCCTTCTGCCCTGAGTTCTATTTTGGTACCTTTGCCGGCTCCCATTCCCAAAACGTTCAGAATGCTTTTGCCGTTGTACTCTTTTCCGTCTTTTACCAAAGTTATTTTAGCTTCAAAACTTTTGGCAAGCTTTACAAACTCGGATGCAGGCCTTGCATGAAGACCTGTTTCATTCTGTAAAAGTATATCCATTGTTTTCATAGTCAGCACTCCTCTTTTTTTGATATAAGCTTCAGAAATGACTCCCCGTTTTCAGGTTTTTCAGCATTAAAATACTCAGCAACGGTTGCTCCTATATCTGAAAGGGTTTTGCGTTCACCTATAAAAATATTCTGAACACCCTCTTTGTATATCAGTATAGGGACATTTTCTCTTGTATGGTGTGAGTGACCTATTGTCGGATCATTTCCGTGATCTGCCATGATTATCATGATGTCCTGTGGATTGAGCATAGGCATAAGCCTGCTTATATATACGTCTGCAACACTGAGTCTGTCGGCATACAGAAAGCTGTCTTCCTTATGTCCGGCAAGATCTGTTTCCTGAACATTGGTACATATAAAACCGGTTTCCATTTCCATGGCTTTCTCTATGGTCTT
>JAKJGQ010000061.1 GCA_022704305.1 Thermotogae bacterium
ATGAAATATATCCTGATAGTGACTTTTATCTGCGTGACGAAGCTAAAGAAAAAAGAGTGGAGCTTCACATTCATACAAAGATGTCAGCCGTAGACTCTACAGTTGACATATCAGCTGCTTCAGAACTTATTAAAAACTGGGGACATGATGCAGCAGCAGTTACAGACAGCAACTGTCTACATGCATATCCGGAATTTGAAAAAGCTTCGGAGATCTATGGTTTTAAACCGATTTACGGCTGTGAAATAAACATAACCGAAAAGAACAAAGTATACAGTACAACTATCATAGTAAGAAACAGAAAAGGACTCAAAAATCTTTATAAAATAATAACTGATGCACATCTTAACGCAGTTTCACGAGTGCCGATAACTACCTTTGAAAAGCTGTCATCTTTTCGTGAAGGACTTTTGATATCTGCAGGAAGTTTAAAATCTATTGTTGCCGAGCTCTATACATGCCAGGAGTACGAACAGGCAAAAGAGAGAATGGAATTTTTTGATTACCTTGAAGTATTTCCTATCCTTGCAGTAACAGATAAAAGATTTAATACGCAGAAGCTTAAAGAGTACTATAACTTTCTGTATGACTGTGCATCAGAGATGAAAAAACCTGTGGTTATGAGCGGGGATGTCCATTACCTGCGCAAAGAAGATAAAAAACTGTATGATGCCCTTGTTTATGGTACAAGAACCGCAAAGAATGACAGAAAAATTATTAACAGCGAACGATTTCTAAGAACGACGGCAGATATGTTCAGTCAGGCTATGGATATATTCGATGATGAAAAAAAAGCTTACCTTACTACTATAACAAACTCCCGTCTCATAAGCAGCATGACTGAAAAATTCAGCCTTTTCCCGGATAAAGTTTGCGCTCCTCAGATGGGAAATACAGATAATTTTATAATAGATGTAATGAACTGTGCCAGAGAAGTATACGGAACTGTTCTGCACCCGTTGATTGAAAAAAGGCTTTCAGATGAAGTACAGGCCATAATAAAAAGCGGGTATGCCGTTATGTTTACTTTATCTCAGAAGATAGTAGCCCATTCAGAACAGGCCGGCTATCCGGTAGTATCAAGAGGAACAGCGGCATCATCACTTGTGGCTTTTGTTATGGGAATAACGGGAATAAACCCATTAAAACCTCATTACTACTGCAAGGAATGCTCATACGTTGAATTTCGTAATGATTGCGGTAGCGGATATGACCTGACAGATAAAAAATGCCCATACTGCGGGGAACTGATGAAAAAAGACGGTCACAATATAAGATTTGAAATATTTCTTGGAGGTGACGGAAAAAAACCTCCCGATATAGACCTTAACTTCTCTGGAGAGTATCAGTCGCAGGTACACCGTTACCTTACGGAGCTTTTCGGACGTGACAGATGCTTTAAAGCCGGTACGATAAATGCTTCATCATACCGTCTGGCAAGAAGAATGGCTGAAAAATACCAATCCGTAAAGCCCTTCAACTCTGCAGAAAAAGCATGGATAATCCACAATCTTATGAATGTCAGGATAACAACGGGACAGCATCCCGGAGGTATGGTTATTATTCCTTCTTCTATGCAGGCAGAAGATTTTACACCTGTTCAGTATCCTTCTGACGATCGGTCGAAAGAACTTCTGACAACACACTTTGATTATGAAGCCATTGAAAAACAGCTTCTCAAAGTTGATGCCCTTGGACATGACGGCCCGACTTTTTTAAAGAGGCTTACAGAGTTAACAAGATACAATCATGAAGATATCCCGATGAATGATGCAAAGGTTATAAAAATGTTCTCATCTCCTCTACCAATGAATATAAGTCTGGATGAAATAGCAATAAAAACCGGGACTGTCGGTATTCCGGAAGTCTGGACGCCTTATGCTCAGAAGATGTTGCTTGAAACCCGTCCACAAAATTTTCATGACCTCATAAGAACCGCAGGACTTTCGCACGGAAGCAATATATGGTTTAACAATGCCAAAGAACTTATTATGAGAGATAAAAAATTGAAGGAAGATGTTATATCATGCCGTGACGACATACTAGAGTATCTGGAAAAATTTTCTGTACCAAGGGATATAATACTCTCAATAATACAGAAGGTAAAAAAAGGCAGTGGAGTTGATGAACAGACCAAAAGAGTTCTCAGGGATAAAAATGTTCCACAATGGTATATAAATTCATGTGACCGTATAAGATACCTTTTTCCCAAAGCACACAGTGTTTCATATATGGTGACCTCTTATAAAATAGCCTTCTATAAGCTCTACTTTCCTTTGGAGTTTTACAGCGTCTACTTTTCAATCCACGCATGGAACTTTGATGTCATGAATATAAAATCCTCTGTAAAAACTCTTTTCTCCTCAATGGAAAACAAAGAAAACAAGGGACAGTACTATTACTACAGATTTGGAGAAGTCCAGACAGCCTATGAAATGATCAAACGCGGATACAGTTTTCTAAAACCTGACATATATACCTCCGCAGGATTTGATTTTATCATAAACGGTAACAGCCTGCGGGTACCTCTGGTAAAAATCGGGAAACTCGGACCCAAGAGTATAGCCAAAATTTTGGAACAACGAAAGATCAAGTTCACATCAAAAGAAGATTTTATAAACAGAACCAAACTTTCCGCCTCAGTGACAGAACTTCTGGAACAGAACGGGGTTTTAAATTTTCCGCGAAACAGTGTAAAATTGAAGCTGTTCTGATAAAAAAACGGAGGTGAAAATAATGAAGATCCTCACCGCTTCTCAGGCAAAAGATATGGATCTGCAAACAATAAAAAAAGGCATTTCAGAGGACACACTCATAGAACAGGCTGCATATTCGGTTTTTGAAGTAGTAGCGGAACTCAGACCACTTAAGGTGCTTTGCGTTGCGGGAGCAGGAAATAACGGTGCTGACAGCATCTGCACAGCACGGATCCTTGCAAACAACTCAATATATGCAGATATTCTTCCAGCTGCACCCGGAAAAAACAAGAGCTCCGGATACATTAAACAGATGGAAATAGCTCAAAATTTCAATGTAAATATAGTAGAAGATAAAGATACCGATTATGACAGTTACGATATAATAGTTGACGGAATCACCGGAACAGGTTTTAAAGGCCCTATGGATACTGAAACTGCCGCTATTGCAGATAAAATTAACAACTCTCGTGCCACGGTGATTGCAATAGATATCCCTACAGGAATTGACTCGGATACGGCACTTGCCGATGAACACGCCATCTTTGCAGATATTACGGTAACTTTCTCAGTAGTTAAAATAGGACATCTGCTTTATCCCGGATGCAGACACTGCGGAAAAATAAAAGTTGCGGATATCTCCATAGATAAAAGCTATCTTGACAGTATTACACGGTATCTGATTACAGCAGATACGGGAAAGGCTCTCTTACCAAGAAGATACGGCGATTCAAACAAGTACAGCTATGGCAGGGTTCTTATACTTGCCTCAAGCCGTTTATATCCGGGTGCCGGGATACTCAATGCCATAGGAGCTTTCAGAAGCGGGGCCGGACTGGTAAAGCTCATAACTCCATCGGACAGTTCAGATGTTCTTTCACATGAGCCGGGCATAATATACCGCCAGCTTAATAAACCCAATTTTGAAATCTCAGATTTAAAAGAAGTAGAACAGGACATCAAAAATTCCGACGTAGTACTCATAGGCTCAGGAATGGGAAGAAACTGTGATGACTTCATAAAAGGCACTTTTGAACTTCTGACACCCGAACAGAAGATTGTAACTGACGCAGATGCAATAGCGGTTATAAACAGTATACAGACATCCGGGCTTCAGATTATAATAACTCCCCACACAGGAGAGATGCAAAGGATATATAAAAACCTCAAAAATAATGTTTTTGAGGTAGAAGAGTATGCAGCTTCCAAAAATATTACAGTTATGCTCAAAGATTCAGTGACCGTAATTACCGATTCAAAAAAAACCTATATAAACACTCTTGGCAGCTCGGCACTTTCAAAAGGAGGCAGCGGTGATCTGCTTGCCGGAATAACCGCAGGCTTCGCAGCTCAGGGACTTGATCTGTTACAAAGTGCTGTCCTGGCCTCATATGTAACGTATAAAACCGCTGCTTTACTTGCACAGGAGATGACAGAATACTCTGTTTCGCCACTGCTGATAGCAAACAACATATATAAAGCATTAAAAGAACTATCTGAAAAATAAAAAAACATACCGTACCGTCAGCTAAAAATACTCAGCAAGGAAGGACAGGCAAAGAAAACGATCAGATAGTATAATTATTACTGTGGCGGTGCCGACATGAAAATATATCAAAACAAAAAGAACTATCACGAGCTCGTGGAGAAAAGCATAAAAAAGATCTTTGAATCACTTGATGCAAACGTAACCTTTCGTGAACTTGCAGACGAGAATAACTACTCTGCCTTTCATTTTCACAGGGTTTTTAAAGGACTCACAGGTGAAACTGTAAAGGAGTGTCTTAAAAGACTCAGACTGGAGAAAGCCGCATATGAAATCCTACGGACAGATAAAACCATAACAGAAATGGCTTTTGAATCAGGGTATGAAACACTTGAAGCATTTACCAAAGCATTCAAAAAAGCTCATGGTATAAGTCCAAGCCGGATAAGAAAGCTGCAAGACTGGAAAGGTCTTCTTTATTCACAAGCGGGAATACACTACAGTCCCGGTCAAAGACAACCGTACTACTTTTTTATAAAACCACGGGGAGGTAATGAAATGGAAATTAAAATTGTAAACTTACAGCCAATGAAACTCTTGGGATTAAGAGGAACAGGCGATTACTGGAATATGCCTGCATTATGGAAAAAATTCCATGAAATACTTCGTGCAAACAAGCTTTTTTCTACAGAAGCACAGTTCCTGACTGTTTTTCACGATCATACCGACGATATTCCACAGGAACAAAAACGTTACGACGTATCGATTTCGGTTCATAAAGACGTTTCGGATATAGATCCATTAAGCATATACCAGTTTGAAGGAGGCCTTTATGCCGTGCTTGTCCATGTAGGCTCATGCGAAGAAATAGGACCGGTGTGGGATAAATGGCGCAGTGAATGGCTTGGCTCTAGCGGCTGGAAACTTGATAAAAAAAGACCTTCGCTCGAATGGTATCAGAATAACCCCAGCGCAGTTCCGCCAGAACTTGCAGTTACCTTTTTGTGTGATCCAGTAATCAAAGAATAACAAATCTTCCCCCGAAAAGGGGGAGTTTTTTTATTAATATATCAATTGATACATTAATATGTATTTATAAAAATTTTTGACAATAAAATACAGAAAAATGATATAATTCTATTATCTTAAAATTTTAAGAAAGGAAGTGTTGCCATACAAATAAAATTAAGACTCAGAAATATTGATAACCCTTTCATAAAGCTTCCCACCCAGTACAACCACATAATTCAGGCCGTAATACTGAATCTGATCAATGACGAAAAGTACAACAAATTTATACACGATAACGGATTCAGCTATGAAAAAAGACAGTACAAAATGTTTGTCTTTTCAAGACTTTACGGGAATTATGAGATGAACATCAAAGACCGCTCTATAACCTTTAAGGAGTTTTGCGATCTTTATATCTCAAGCATAGATGATGCTTTTATAAAGTACTTTTTAGACGGTGTTTTTGAAAAAGAGATACTGAATATTTCAGGGCAGAACATAACAATTGATAAAATAACAGCAGTGGACTGCGTTGCGAAAAAAGAAATAAAAGTTAAAACCCTCTCCCCTATAGTCGTTTACAGCACACTCAGAACGGAAGACGGCCGGAAAAAGACCTACTACTACTCTCCAAAAGAGGAAGAGTTTGAAGCTCAGATAAAAAACAACCTTATAAAAAAATATATAGCTTTTTACAACAGCGAACCAACAGACAGCAGCTTTAGGATGGATATCTCTAACCGTGGTGCTCTTAAAGAAAGAGTAATTACATACAAGTCCATAATTCTTAAAGGATGGGACGGTGTTTTCAAAGTCAACGCCAGCGAAGAAATGATGGAAATGATGTTCTGCACAGGGTTAGGAGCCAAGAACTCCATAGGAATGGGCTTTGTTACTCCGCTGACAAAGGAGGTATAAGATGCAGGAAGCGGTATATGAAATAGGAAAGATTGTAAAGAGTGAGAGCTCTATTATTGAAGGTATTATGCTCAATAATAAGAAAGGAGAGGCAAAAAGAGTTTTAAAGATGGACTTTAGCACTCAAAAAACAGAACTTACCATCGACGTTATTGAACAGGTGGATGAAACTTCTGCAGAAAAGTACTTTCATATTGGAAGTGCCAGCGGTCCAAATTCGCCGCAGTGGTTTTCGGTTTCTAAAGTTGTTGATTATCACCTTACCGAAACTCTGTGCAATCTTACACAGATGTTTGATGACAGCAATACTGAGCTTGGAAAAAAGCTCAAAGATATCTTTGAAAACTACACATTTGACATGGGTGAAGATGTTCCGAAAAAGTATAGATATCCTATAGATCTTCAAAAAGTTGGAATCATAAAAGAATCTATGTCAGATATAAAAAAGCTGGCTTCAAATGGCGATGGAAAAGTAGAAGGAAAAAAGCTTAGGAGCATTCTCAGCGGTGAGTTTTTAAATTATTTGAAAGAAGAAAAAGGTTTAAAAAAAGACGATATAGGGCTATGTGTCATAACCATAGACCAAAAACCGATCTCAGAGTATCCTGAATATATTGATAAAGCCGTGGCAGAAAAGACCGGCAGAAAAGAAAAGTCTGAAGATGAAGAAAAAAAACAAAATAACGGTTCTGGATACTGCTACTTTTGCAGTGAAAAAAAAGATGTATCTTCAGACCTTAAAAAACTGGATATAAAGTACTTTGTGAACGATAAGATCAGTTTTGCAAGTTTTTTTACAGAAAAAGGATTTGATAAAAATATTCTTGTCTGTCAGGAATGCTTTGAAAGTCTAATGGCGGGTGAGAAGCAGCTCAAAGAGAGACTTAAGACCAAGATCGGGTGCTTTGATGTTTATGTTGTTCCGCAGTTTATACTGAGTACTAATATAAGTAAGGAAGAGTTTGAAAAAATCTCAGACAAAATTATTTATACTCTAAAAGTATCTCAAAATCTTGACTCTTTGGAAAAAGTACAGGGAAGGCTTCAAGATTATAATCTTTTTGAAGACGATACAAATGATTTTTACATCAACTTTGTTTTTTTTAAAATAACCAATAGCGCTACTAAGGTAATGAAACTCATTAAGGATGTAAAACCAAGCAGACTTGCGAAGATATTTGAAAAGAAAAAAGAAATCATAAAAATTTTTATTGAATACTTTCCCGAAAATTTGGTAAAAGGGTTTAATTTAAACTATGTATACTTTTTCTCAGTGCAAAAGATAGCAGGCAAGAACAGTTACTCGGATTTCAGACTATGTCTTGAGACCTATGATGCGGTCTTTACAGGAAAGCTATTAAACAGGCAGAGGGTTATTTCAAGGATAGTACAGATAATTTCACAACAGTTTTACAGTAACTCTGAATACTGGGAAAAATCAACGGCAGATTCTGTTATGTACTATAAATTCCTTAAAGAAATGGGAAATATAAAGGAGGAAGAAGGTATGGATGTTTCTTTGCTTGAGCTTGACGAAAAACTTAAAACATATATTAAAACGATGAACTATACTGAAGAACAAGTTACCATGTTTATGCTGGGATTTATGGTAGGAAGGGTTGGAAATCAACAGAAACAGTTAAATGAGACTAAGCCTATTTTGAGGAAGATAAACTTTCATGCCATGGACAAGCCAAAGATCATGAGACTTGCCAATGAAGTATTTGAAAAGATGTATCAGCTTAAGATTGATAAGTACTACGAGAAAGAGTATGGCCTTTGCAAAAGTCTCTTGGACAAGAATATTAAAGATACCGGGCTTACCTCTGTAGAAACTGTGTTTTATATCCTTTCTGGATATGCATACTCCACAAACAATTGGGCAAAAAAATCAGATAAATCAGAAAATAAAGAGGAGGAAGAATGATGAACAACGGCGAGATCCTTTACATGTATGATGCAAAACTCTGTAATCCCAACGGTGATCCTGACGAAGAAAACAGACCCCGTTTCGATGCGGAAAGAGAGATAAACCTTGTTTCAGATCTAAGAATAAAAAGATATGTAAGAGATTATCTGTATGAAGAGGAAGATAAAGAGATCTATGTAAGAAAAATTGAAGATAAACCGGTTACGGCTGGAGAAAGAGTAAAGAATTTTGTTAAAAATGGTGAATTGGATGTAGAAAATATAAAAAAAGAGCTTATAGATATCCGGCTTTTTGGCGCAACTATTCCCTTAAAAAGTGATAATAAAAGCATTACCGGACCGGTACAGTTCAATTGGGGGTACTCTCTCAATAAAGTTGAATTGATGGAATCATCGATAACTTCTAATTTTTCATCTACTAGCGGTAATGCACAAGGTAGCATAGGTAAAGATTACAGGGTAAAGTACTCTTTTATAGCTTTTTCCGGTGTAGTTAGCGGACGCAATGCAAAAAAAACAGGTCTCACAGATGAGGATCTTAAACTTCTTGATAAAGCAATGAAGAACGCTATTCCCCTGAATGTTACCCGCACAAAGATAAATCAGTATCCAAGGCTTTACATCAGGCTTGAGTACAAAGATACTTCAACGGTATTAGGGGATATGCGTAGACATGTTAAGCTTATTAAGGATACTGAGGAAGAAAGCATAAGAGACATATCAGAACTGAAGCTTGATATAACTCAACTTGTAAACTTGTTTGACAGGAATAAGTCAAAAATTGAAAAGATCTATTATTTTGCCTGCGATGAGTTAAAGCTTTTGTGCAATAACCAGACTGTAAAGCTTACAGAGGTACTTAAAGATCTAAACGTATCTTTAGTGGAGTGAAGGTCATGAAGGCGGTAGTATTTGATCTGGTGGGAAAGTTTGCACATTTCAGAAAGTTCTATACCAACTCTTCTTCCTTAAGCTATCTGATCCCTCCCAGAACAACACTTCAGGGAGTCTGTGCGGCTATACTTGGCTATGAAAGAGACACCTACTATGAAAAGCTTTCAAAAGAAAGGTTTAGCCTCACGGTTACAATAAAAAGCACAATAAGAAGAATAATGCAGACTGTCAACTATATAAGCATAAAAAATGAGAGCGATATTTATAAGTATACCGAGCATACGCAGATACCGTTTGAAATTCTGTGTGGCGATGATGAGATCAGGTATAGAGTTTATGCATCTCACAAGGATGAAGAAATAAACCTAAAGTTGTACAGTATGATAAAAGATAATCAAACCGAACTTCCTCTTTATATGGGGTGTGCACCGTTTTCATGTGTGACCGAATTCGTTGGCTTTTTTGATCTTTATAAAAAAGAACCAAATCAAAGTATAGAACTGCATACACCTTTAAACATAAAAGAAATTGAAGGAAAAAGTCTTGATTTTTCTCAAGAGCTTTCACTTATAAAAGAAAGAATGCCTGCAGACTTTACCAAAGAAAGAAACTGTTGTGAAGTGAACTCGTATATCTATGAAGAAACCGGAAAACCTGTTTATGTTAAGCTTAAACACCCATATTATCAGGTAGACTCTAATGAAAGTGAAAACATTATTTTTATGTAGACGGAGATAGAAAGATGGATTTTTTTTCTCATCCGGGAAAACTTTTGAAAACTCATCTTCAGGAAGTCAATGATTTTTCTCTGTATAGGATTGATAGTATTTTAAAGGAAAGCGGAAAGATTGATGAAAATATTATCAAAGCGTGTGAAGTACAGGCTTTTTCGCATGATTTTGGAAAGTACACAACATACTTTCAGAATCATCTTCTGCATGGCATAGAGTCTAAATGCAGCAGGCACTCTTTTATCTCTGCGCTTTTCGGGGCATATGTCGCTCAAAAGATATTACCTCAGGGGAATATGCCCCTTTTTATATATAGTTCAATAATTCATCATCACGGCAATGAAAGCGAGTATTCAAAGTATCTGCCAAGAGAAAGAAAATATGACAAAGACAAAGATTTAATAGGAGACATGGATATTCTTGACTGTCAAAAACAAAATCTAAAAAAAAATATACAAAGTATTTCATCAGAGTATGGTAACTACGGGGAGTATGTAAAAGAGTTCCTTGAAAAAACAGAGTATGATGATCTGTTCCTTTACTTGAAAAAACTTAATTATAGTCTTTCAAAAGAAGACGAAAAAAATTATTTTCAGCAACAATTGCTATACTCTCTTTTAATCTATGCAGACAAACTTTCTGCGGCAGGTTTAAGACCTGTTCAAACTGAAATAATCAAGTTTACTGATCTTAACGATAATCTGAAGAGTAATATATTGAAGAATGACACACAGATAAACAAAATCAGGACTGAGATTTATTCGAAGGTACTAAGCTCTATAGAAGGAAAAACAAACGAAAAAATCTTTTCGATAACTGCCCCTACAGGAACAGGCAAGACATACACCGGATTTATGAGCGCTGTAAAACTTCGTGAAGAATTAAACGGAACAAGGAAAATAATATATGTTTTACCTTTTACCTCTATAATCGATCAGAACTACTTTGTTATAGAAAAACTATTCCAACATGATAAGAACTACAACGCCCAAAGTTCTGAATACCTTATTAAACACCATCATCTTACAGATTTCAATTACAACGATTCAGAAGAAAAGTATGATTCCTCAAAATCAGAACTGCTAATAGAAACATGGGAAAGCGGAGTTGTAGTAACCACATTT
>JAKJGQ010000062.1 GCA_022704305.1 Thermotogae bacterium
GAGGAGTACAGCACAAAGTTCGGTACCTATCTGTGAAGCAATCTTTTTTCCTTCACCCATGAGTTCTATGACAACGGGCATAAGCTTTCCGTTTCTTTGTTCAGCAAATACCCAGACATTTTTATATTGAGCCAGATATTCAGGTGTTCTTTCCATTTTTCGGGCCTCCTTATATTAAATGTTTCTGTTTAAGTTTTATAACGAGCTGGTCGGACATTTCTTTCACAGAACCGGTTAGCATTTCTCCCTTACCCTTGGGTTCGGGGGTGAAGGACTTTCTTACTTGAGTAGGTGAACCTGTTAATCCGGTTAATGCCGGGTCAAGTCCTATATCTTTTATACCCAGGACTTTAATTTCCTTTTCTCTAAAAGCGTCAAATATTCCGTTTATGCTCATATATCTTGGAGTGTTGAGCTCTTTAATAGCAGTCAGAAGAACCGGAGTAGTGACTTGTATGGTCTCATAACCATCTTCAAGCGCTCTGTCAACGATGATTGAGTTTCCCTCAACCCTTAAAGACTGTACATATGTTACCTGTGCCATACCAAGTCTCTGGGCTATCTGAGGTCCTACCTGTGCTGTATCGCCGTCAATTGCCTGCCTTCCACAGAATACTATATCAAAGTTGTCAATAGATTTTATAGCTGCCGCAATAGCGTTTGAAGTAGCCCATGTGTCAGAACCTGCAAATGCTCTGTCACTTAACAGATATGCGCTGTCTGCTCCCATAGCCATGGCTTGTCTCAAAATTTCTTCAGCCTGTGGCGGTCCCATGGTTATTACTGTTACCGTTGTATCTTGCCCGAGAGTTTCCTTTATTCTCAAAGCTTCTTCCAAGGCGCTGTTATCGTCCGGGTTAAGAATACTGGGCACTCCGTCTCTTATCAATGTACCTTTAACCGGATCTATACGTACTTCCGTGGTATCTGGAACCTGTTTTATACAGACTATTATTTTCATTTATAAACCTCCCGTATCAAATTATTTAAGGGTATTTCCGGCTATTACCATTCTCTGTACTTCGGAAGTTCCTTCGTAAATTTCGGTAATCTTGGCATCTCTCATCATACGTTCAACAGGGTAGTCCTTGGTGTAGCCATAACCTCCATGGAGCTGAACAGCTTTTGTGGTGACGTACATAGCTGTTTCTGCAGCAAATAGCTTTGCCTGTGCGGCCAGTACAGAATAAGGTTTCCCTTCCTGTTTGGCGCATGCTGCCCTGTATACAAGAAATCTTGCAGCATCTACACGGGTTACCATGTCTGCTATATCAAACTGAATGGCCTGGAACTTACTTAGAGATTTACCAAACTGTTCTCTCTGCATTATGTATTTTATAGTTTCATCCAAAGCACCCTGCGCAATTCCTAGAGCCTGAGAGGCAATGCCTATTCTTCCGCCGTCCAGGGTCTGCATGGCAATCGAAAAGCCCTTTCCTTCTTTTCCAAGCATATTATCCTTGTGGACTCTCATATTCTGGAAAACAAGTTCAGCGGTTGAGGAACCTCTTATACCCATCTTTTTTTCAATTTTTCCTATAGAAAAACCAGGTGTGTTGCGTTCTACGATAAATGAAGTTATTCCTTTTGTGCCAAGCGATTTGTCAGTCATGGCAAATATTACAAATATATCAGCTTTTCCACCATTTGTGATAAATATCTTTGACCCGTTTATGATATAGTAATCGCCATCTTTAACTGCTGATGTAGCCTGTGAAGATGCATCTGTTCCGGCGTTTGGTTCTGTTAAGGCAAAGGCTCCGAGTTTTTCTCCCTTTGCAAGCGGAACAAGATACTTCTGTTTCTGTTCTTCGGTTCCGAATTTCATAATCGGCCAGCAGGATAAGGAGTTATGTGCTGAAAATATTACACTGGTAGTAGCGCAGTAACGTGAAAGCTCTTCAACACATATCGCATAGCTTAATTCATCGGCGCCTGCTCCTCCGTAATTTTTTGGCATGCACATACCTAAAAGTCCGTATCTTTTCATTTTATCCACTGTTTCCTGCGGAAATCTCTCTGTTTCATCAACTTCGGCAGCCAAAGGTTTTACTTCGTTTTCTGTGAAAGCTCGTATCATCTTTTTAACCATCAGCTGTTCTTTGGTAAGATTAAAGTCCACAATGGTCCCTCCTTATATGAATAATTTCACATTAAAATAGTTATTTTCTTCACGATTTATATAAAATAACACTTCTATATATCCAATAATGTTGGTCTGAACGAGAATAAAAAAACAAAAAGAAAAATATGAATCATCTCTCACGAAAATTATACATCAAAAATATTAACAGAAGAAAAAGACTCTGGTAAACAATAAAACCGTACAAAGCAAAATAAATCGAAAAATCTCTGTTTTTGTTGGTAATGCTGATTTTATTAAATTTTCAAGATACAGTATGTTAAATTACTGTTTTCATTGCAGAATTTGATTATACAGGCGAAGAAAATTTTTTGAATATACCTTTTCCCGCTCATCTTGTGAGAATCCTTTTTTTGAAAGTTCTTTATCTAAAATAAAAAATTCATTGTAGCCGTTCATGGCATCAAATTTGTCCTTTTCTTCACTTTCGTACAGGCTACTCCTTATATGAGAACAGAAATCAAACCCTAATCCTATATGGTCCGTTCCCATAATGCTGCGCATATGGTTCATATGCTCGGCCATATCTGATATAGATGCTTTAAGCGGTTCCGTATTAAGGAAAAGGCTGAAAGAGTTAATTCCGACAACCCCGCCGCGCTGTGCAATTTTTTTCATCTGTTCGTCCGTAAGATTACGCAAATGACCAGTCAGAGACCGGCAGTTTGAATGTGAAGCGATAACGGGCATATCGTAAAATGTCATTACGTCCTCAAAACCTTGGTCGGTAAGGTGGCTTACGTCTACTATCATTCCGAGTTCTTTGGCTTTAGCAAGAACATCTATGCCAAGATCAGTTAGGCCGTACTGTTTTCTTACATCTTTGCATACAGGAATACCGTCTGTACAGTAGGTTCTTCTGTTCCATGCCAGTCCGATGAACCGTACTCCAAGCTCATAAAAAGTTCTGAGAAGAAAAAGATCGTTTCCAATAGGCTCACTTCCTTCCAGAGACATAAGGATTCCTATCTTCTTTTCCTTTTCTGCCTTTTCGATATCGATGTAATTTTTACACAGCATGATTTTTTCGGGAGTTTCAGCTATTTCCTCATATAAACATGAAATCTGATCCAATGCATTTCTTAATGCCATCTCCGGTATAAAAATAGAGTCTATGAAGATTGAGGAAACTATAATATTGAAGTTGTTTTTTAACCAGTCTTCATAAAAATACTTCTCGATTACTCTGGTTTCTCCCTTGGCTCTTTTTTCATAAACAAAGCATAAAAGATCAAAATGTGCATCAACACGGAACATTATTTTTCATCCTCCTTATGTGGAATATCAGCGGAAAAAGGTGTGTCTGGCTTAGCGGTCTTGAGACCGTGTTTTACGCACAAAGATTTTATGAAGCTGTTTGAAGTATAAAATGTAAGATCTTTATCATCATAGCATCCGTTCTGAGTTTCAAAATCTTTAAGATAAGCGATCATAGACTCACCTGAAAAGTCAGTACGGTACAAGGCCCGGATGTATACATCTTTTTTATTTTTACGCTTGACATAAAGCAGACCATCAAGCCGGCCGTCCTTGCGTGAAAGCAATAAAATGCTTTCCGCACTGTTATTAATATTAAGAATATCTTCTTCGCTAAAGTGCAGATCTTTTTCAAGAGGTCTTTCAATTAATAGGTCAGATATGAAGTTACTGATATGGAGAGTATCTCCGGGCACTGCCCTTGTTATAAGACTTTGGAAACCTTCTGAAGTAAAGATTTTTTTAGAACATTCAATAACTGCTTTTTCTGGGAGAAGAAAGCCATCAGCGGTTTCTTCCATGGGATATATGTTTTTTACTGCAGTCATTTCAACCGGTCCGTATATATGAGGATACTTTTCATTCAGATTGTAAAGATCTTCAAAGACAACAGGACTGCCAGCTTCTGTACTTTCAATCGCCATTATGAAAATTCCGTTTCTTTGCTTATAATGACTTTGTGCAACTCTTACAAGCTGATTTATTCTGGAACAGTGAATAAATCCTTCATTTTCAAGTGAAGCCGGCTTGTAGTATCTTGAACCTTCAATGTTCTCAAGCTCTGTTTTATCGATAATATGGAATATTATCATCTTATATCCTCCTGAGTGAAAAGAAAAACTAAATATAATTATAGTATATAATCAATATATGTAAAAAAGTTTATGATGAAATGTATTTTCTTAAGAAAGGTAGAAAGGCGGTTATTAAGGTGCAGAAAGTTGGAATGCTTAATGAGAGCACTCTTCACAGGGAAATCATAAGATACTGCTATACTCCGGGGGATATACTTGAATTTCCGGTAAAAGGATACTTTGCGGATATATACCGTAAAGGAGTTCTCATAGAAGTGCAGCTTGGGCAGTTTTCATCGATGAAAGATAAACTTAAAGATCTTCTTTGTGAGTATAGGATAAAAGTTGTTTATCCGATAGTTCTTTGTAAGTACATAGAAAAAAGAAGTACTGACGGGAAAGTTATTTCTAAAAGGAAGTCGCCAAAAAATGGCTGCAGATATGATCTTTTTGACCAGACTATCAGAATTGCACAGTTTATAGGAAATCCCAACCTTTCGTTTGAGCTCATTTATATCAATCTTCTTGAAGTAAGAATTGATGACGGTAAAGGAAGCTACAGAAGAAAAGGTGTAAGTATTTCTGATAGATTCCTTCTTAGTGTGCAAGGTTCTGAAAAAATAGAGAAAAAGGAAGATTTTTTAGATTTTTTGCCTGAAGGAGCGAGTAAATTTACAAATAAAGAGCTTACGCAGGCTCTGGGTATAAAAATAAGTACTGCAAGAAAGATGACGTATTCGCTTAATGCGTGCGGAATTATCAGTCAGACAGCCAAAATAGGTAATGAGAAAGTATGGAGCATACTTTGAATCCAAAGCATAGATGAAGAGCTGTATAAAGCTTTCGAAGTAAAAAGAGTGATTCTAAAAAAAGCAAGGAGTTTCAAAAAATTAACATAAAACATCATAAATTAAAATAAGATGCAAAAAATTAATTGACTCTTGAGAAAAGAAAGTTGTATAATAAAAATGAATTTGATGATTAAATTTTTTTAATCGATAAAAAACAATCAAAAAAATAAGTCTAAATGTCTCTTAAAGCATCCATGCATTATTAACCGGCATTACGGAGGTGGCTTATGAAAAAAGAAGATTTCTGTTTCAGAAATGATGATATAGGAGATCTAAAAGCCTTTCATAATGATCAATACAGCCTTATGAACATGTCCAGCAGCCTTATGAAGATTTTCTTGGGAGTATAAAGGAGAAGAAGTATGAAAAGAGAACTGATAGGAAGGAAAGATGAGAATTATGAAATTCTGAGAAAAGAAGTAAAATCATCGTTTGAATTTATTTTAAACGATCCTCAAAGTATAAAGCTTTTCATGGGATTTTAAAAAAGGCAACTGTCAGAGAGTATAATAGATAATATAAATGCTGGGCAAGCCCGGCATTTTTATATTGGGAGGAAAAAATGGAAGATGTAAAAATTTTAGATGAGATTGCTACTATAAAGGCCATAGCTCATCCTCTAAGAATAAGAATAATAGAGGAATTCAGCGGTAAAGCATATACAGCCAAGCAGATAGCAGATAAAATGAAGGAATCTCCGGCAAAGATATACTATCATATAATTGAGATGGAGAGTGTCGGAATACTCAGGCTTGTCAGAACGGTTGAAAATTCAGGGATACTTGAGAAGTATTATGAACCTGTTGCCAGATATTTTAAAATTTCCAAGGAGCTTTTATCTAACGATAAAGAGTTCAAATCAGAAACCCTTAAGATTTTTGATAACTTATTCAAAAATATGGACAGGGACTACTACTCATACTTATCAAAAATAAAGGAAACACATGAAAAATTTCCCAAGGATTCTGGCATTTCCTATATAACCATGCATCTGGATGAAACCAAATTTAAAGAGTTTACGTTCAAACTTACAGAGCTTTTCCATGAATATTCAAAGTTTGCTGAAAGTGATGATACCAAAGAGTATAAAGCCGGGTTCATTGTATTTCCAAAAAATCAGTAAAATATCTCTAAACCAGCTCTTAGGACATATGGTTCATGGCTGAAAATTTTTTTGTCACCGTATATATTGAAACGATACGTTACATCGGATACAAAGGACAGGCTGTCGTTTATTTTAAGATATAATGATGCGCAAAATGGAATGAAAAGATAGAAATCTGAGCTTTCCGGAGTAAAAGGATTGAAATTTTTTCCGGAGTTGTTCTGAAAGTCATATCCGCAGGCTGCCCCTATAGAAACTCCGCTTTTCAGAAGGCCGTTAATATCAATGAGATATCCGCCGTCCACTCCGAGATTCATGGATACTGAATAATCTTGAAGACCTGTCTGCATAAAACTTGAGTAAAACAATCCGGTATAGCCGTCATATCCGCTTCTTATAAAAATTCCGGGAATTTTTAGGCCATCCAAGCAAGCCGAGAGTCTAAAGCTTTTTCTTTGAAGTTTTATAGAAGGATTTTCTATTAAATGGGTTGTTGATGCTGAAATAGGAAAGCGCAGAGGTTTTTCAAGGACTTTTATGATGCTTGAATCCGGAAAAGCTTCTACCACTACAGCTTTGCCTTCGATGACTTCATATGTGCCTGCTGTATTGCTGAGATTTTCAACAAGGTTAAATGTCATGTTTTCGCTTATACCATAGTTAGTTCCACTATCTATATAAAAAAGATCCAGCCACTTCTCACCCGAAACCTTTGCCGAAAGAATAAAAGCATGACTCATGTCTTTTGATATCTCTTGGGATATAAAGTCAACTGCCGATAATTTTGAAGTGCGGAAGGCCTGCTGAACGGAAATATCCTTTTCTATATAAGCTCTTGAGTATGCATCTATTTTTCTGCTGTTTAGGACTTCTCCAGTTTTGACATATACAAATTTATAATTTACTATTGCATGGAAGTCTATCCATTCTTTGGAATCGTTTTTCCCACGTTCTGAAAAAGTATCAAGGATCTGGACATATATTATACCGTCTGTATCGAGTTGAGCCTGATACTCCGATCCTCCCTGGGTAATACCAGAAAGCATCAGTTTTACTTCGTCATATATGGTCTGATCTCTTATAACTATCCTGTACTTTCTGAGTTTATAGATATAATCAGTTACCTGAGCTTCTATAAGTTTAAGTACTTCCTGTTCATCAGATGAGATACCGCTGAAATCAGGGCAAAAGAGAATTTTCTTTCTTGTGTCGGATGCAAAACCTGCATTAATACAAAAAATAACAATAAATATGAGAATAATAATTTTTTTTATAAATATCCCTCCTTACGAGCCGATATGGCAATTATATCATAAAAAAGCGTGCCTTTAAAAGGCACGCTTTACTTATTTAATCAATATTCAGGCATCTGTGGAGCAGGTGCTGGTGCATCTGGCTTAGGTTCCTCGACCACGAGAACTTCTGTTGTCAGAAGCATAGCGGCAATTGAAGCTGCGTTCTGAACAGCACTTCTTGTAACTTTGGTAGGATCAATTATTCCTGCGTCAAACATATTTACATATTTATCTTTAAGAGCATCGTATCCGTATGAAGGATCATCTTTGGCAAGTACTCTGTCAATTATGATTGCGCCTTCGACTCCTGCGTTGATCGCTATCTGTCTTACAGGTGCATCGAGTGACTTAAGAACAACTCTTGCTCCGACTTTTATATCTCCTTCAAGCTGGGCTATCAAGGATTCTACACCCTTGGCAGCTCTGAGAAGAGTAACTCCGCCTCCGGCAACCATTCCTTCCTCTACTGCTGCTCTTGTTGCTGAAAGTGCATCTTCTATTCTGTGTTTCTTTTCTTTGAGTTCGGTTTCGGTAGCTGCACCGACTTTTATTACTGCCACGCCACCTGCAAGTTTTGCAAGTCTTTCCTGGAGTGTTTCCTTTTCGTATTCTGATGTGGTTACATCAATCTGTGCCTTTATCTGTTTTACTCTTTCCTGAATCTTCTTCGGATCGCCTTTGCCTGTTACAATTATTGTGTCGTCTTTCTTTATTCTTATAACGTCAGCTTTTCCGAGATCGTCAATAATAGCGTTTTCAAGAGTAAGACCGAGGTCTTCGGTTATTACGGTTCCTCCGGTAAGTATAGCAATATCTTCAAGCATTGCTTTCCTTCTGTCGCCGAAACCAGGTGCTTTAATTCCTACTGAGTCCAAGGTTCCTCTGAGTTTGTTGAGAACCAGAGTTGACAATGCTTCACCTTCAATATCCTCAGCTATTATAACAAGCGGTTTTCCTGCCTGTGCAACTTTTTCGAGTATCGGGATTATAGGCTTTACGCTTGAAATTTTCTTGTCGGTAATAAGTATGAACGGTTCTTTTACCTCACATTCCATCTTGTCGGCGTTGGTTACAAAGTAAGGGGAGATGTATCCTCTGTCAAACTGCATACCTTCTGTAAATTCAACGTAGGTTTCCATGGTCTTTGAATCTTCGACGGTGATAACTCCATCCTGTCCGACTTTATCCATGGCTTCTGCTATAAGATTTCCGATTTCTTCATTGTTTGCAGATATAGCTGCAACGTTTGCTATGTCTTCAGAACCGGTAAGCTTTCTGCTCATCTTTTTAATCTCTTCTACAACTCTGTCTGCAGCCTTCTGTATTCCAATCTTCATAAGCATCGGATTTGCACCTGCGGCAACGTTCTTAAGACCTTCCTTTATCATTCCCTGTGCAAGAACTGTAGCTGTAGTTGTTCCGTCTCCGGCTACATCGTTGGTCTTGGAGGCTACTTCTTTTACAAGCTGAGCTCCGAGATTTTCAAATTTATCTTTCAGTTCAATTTCTTTTGCTATGGAAACTCCATCGTTTGTTATAGTTGGTGAACCCCAGCTTTTCTCAAGAACTACATTTCTTCCTTTCGGGCCAAGAGTTATCTTAACTGCATTAGCAACAGCATCTACTCCGGCTTCGAGTGATCTTCTAGCTTCCTCATCAAACTTCAACATCTTTGCCATATGTAAAGCACCTCCGTAAATTTAATTAGTCAACTACTTTGCCTAAAATATCTTCAATATCAATCAGTATATGATCTACATCTTCAATCTTTATTTCGTTTCCGGCGAATTTTGAGAAAATAACCTTATCTCCGGCTTTAAGATCATACTCTGCGTCAAGGTTGCCTACGGCAATAACTAAAGCTTTCTGAGGCTTTTCCTTTGCCGAATCTGGAAGAACTATGCCGCCTTCGGTTCTTTTTTCTTCGGTTATAGGCTTTATAAGAACTCTCTTTCCTAATGGTTTCACTTGCATCATGAATCCCTCCTTATATATTTGATTACATAGTACATTTTTTTAAATTTGTTAGCACTTTGATTTCAAGAGTGCTAAGTACATTGAATATCATAACATTATCTCTTGACAGATGCAAGAGCGAAAAAAGTTGTTTTTAACTAAATAATGGGATATATAAACAAATAAAAGTAATTAGAACAAAAAATCTCTTTATTTCTTTGCTTCTTCGTCTGAAGCAGGCTTAGACTGGTGTTTATCAACCCTTTCTGAAACAGGTCTTTCCCATATTTTTTTGTTTTTCTTGTCGTCCAGTATAAAGTTGATGTCCTGTGGTATATTTAATTTTTCGGCATGGTTTTCTATTATATTTACCATAAGATCTTCCGGAAGTGAAGTAATTATCCATAGGTCGGAAAGAAAAATTTTTTCCTCCATTCTGACCGGGGCTTTAAATATGGCGCTTTCAAGAGCTTTAACAAAAATATCGTTAGGTTCCTCTTTTATAAAACCTTTTCCAGTATTTTCTCCAAAAATCTGAGACATTTTTTCCCTCCTTATAAAGTTTATTTCCAAATAAATTTTATCATACTAACTGCATTTTTCGAAATTTCGCCGTATAATCCAATTATACGTGATTTAAAGAAATTAAACACAGTAATATTCAGAAAATTGACAAAGTACACCTGTTTGATGTATATTATACTTGAGGATGATTAAATTTACCAATTAAGCGTGAAGAGGTGATTAGCATGGCGGTAAAAGTTGCTATAAACGGATTTGGAAGAATTGGAAGACTGGTTTTCAACGCTTTATACGACCAGGGGCTTCTCGGTTCAAAATTTGATGTGGTTGCTGTGGTTGATGTAAGCACTGATGCATCTTATTTTGCTTATCAGCTTAAATATGACTCCATTCATGGAAAGTTTAAGGGTGCGCTTTCAACACAGAAAAGCGATTCTTCACTTGAAGCAGATGATATACTCGTTGTAGATGGCAATAAGATAAAATGTCTGGCTGCCCCAAAAGAAGGCCCCGCGAAGCTTCCTTGGGCAGAAATGGGCGTGGAGTATGTCATAGAGTCTACCGGACTTTTTACCGAGTCTGAAAAGGCAAAGGCTCATCTTGCTGCTGGTGCCAAAAAAGTTATAATAACAGCTCCCGGTAA
>JAKJGQ010000063.1 GCA_022704305.1 Thermotogae bacterium
ATTTTTATTTTATAGTCATCTTTTTCAAAGTCCGCTTCAACCGATGCGCTTAAAACAGTGAGAGAGTATGTTTGTTCAAATACACTTTTTGAAAATGCTTTGGTGGTTCTTACAGAAGTTGCTTTGTCTTTATAAGCCACATAGGCATTTCCTCCGCCTATATAAACTATTTCTGCGTCTGCATCATGGTCAGTAAGCATCTTGAAATCGGGGCTGTTCTTCCAGTCGGTATAAGCTTTTGAATTAGCTTGTTTGACAGCAGCAACAAGAAGTTCGTCCATTACTCTTGCCACAAGGAGAGAACCTCCAAAATTCTCCTTAAGCTTGGAAGAACTGAAAATAAACTTTTGAATACCCGTTACATCATAAACTGTAAGTATAGGCATAATGTTCTCCTTTCAAATTTTTTTGTTATACTTCAAATATAATTATATCATTTTTATTTCTTTTTTAAAATCTCTATTTATTATTGTATCAGTTGATAAGTTAATTATTGTTATATTTTTTATTTTAGTATCTTTTTAATTATTAATGTGAACTCTGGGTTTTGGGTCTTGATTCTAGCTGTATAAAGCGTCTCATTTTCATTTTCTTCTACTACTACAGCAGGCCCAAAAAGTCTGGTTTTTAATACTTCACCATGGTCTATTTCTGTTAAATTTTTTCTGTAATGCTCCAGCGGCTTGTCTGTAAGGGATGGTTGAAAAGTATGGTGGTCAGATCCATTGTAAAGCGCCTGTGCGCAAAGTTTTATATATTCAGTGTCTTGCAGTGTGCTTACAAGTGTTTTTTCAATTCCAGCCAGTCCTAGTATCAAGCCTTTAGCAGCGCCGGCAACACAAGCTGTTGTGTCTGTATCACACTGAAATATGTTAGCAGGGATTAAAACTGTTTCAGCGAAGCTTGACCTGTCGTTTTTTATGACTGTATAGGCAGCTGCAAGTGCCGTGTTTATGCCTGATCCTTTAAACTTCCCGGTAGCCTGGAGTTTTTCATACAGATTTTTTTCTGGCATATTACTCTTAATGGCATTTTCTACAATAAGTGCTTTGTCTAAAAACTCTTTCATGGTGATCTCTTCAATTTTTTCGTAAGAGCAACCGTTATTTTCAAGATACTTTTGAAACCATTCATCGGGGACAAGTTCCATTTTTCCAAGATTTCTTGCAACGCATTCTTCTTTTGCAACTTTAAATGCTTTTTCTGCCGGAAGTTTATTTGTGAGAACCCACAAGAATGTAAAGTAGAATATCTGGGCTATGGCCGCATGTGGATGTCCGTGAGTAATAAGGCAGTCTTTTATCGCATTTTTAAGACCGGTGGTAAACTCTTTGTTTTTAACATTAGCTGCAATATGAGGTGTAATTCTCATCAGGGCTCCGTTACCCCCCGAATAGGTGTAGCCCTCATAAAAATTTTTATACCATATACTTTCATCTGCATTTTTAAAGTTTATATTTTTAGCAGCGGCTTTGACAGCTCTTCCGCCTCCTGTCTGATATGCCAGCCATTCACTGAGCTCAAGAGCCATGGTTTGTGGACTGAAAACCCCGTTTTTATAGCTTCTTGAAACACAGAGTGTAAGCTGTGTGTCATCAGAGTATGTGCCGGCCTTTATTTTTTCTGTACATTTGAAGTACCTGTTTTTGTATACTCTTATCCAATCGGTAAAGGTCTGAACGCTCTGTATTTTTGTACCGTCTGTATTTTTATTTCCCATAATCTCTAACGGGTATCCCAAAGCATCTCCTATAGCTGCTCCTATCATCATTCCCTTTATATTGTCTTCCAACAACAGCTCACCGCCTTTTTAAAAGTTCAGTCTTAGTTTTTTGCATGTATCGGTCTCGGTTATTTTGTTTTTAGGAAAGTAAATTACATAATGAAGTTGATTTGTCAGATGTGGATGTAGGGTTTGTAAGGTTTTATTTGCAGAAGATGGTTTTCAATTTTATATACTTCGCTTTGCATAAGGAGTTTGTAGCTCATGTATCTTCCTTTTTCTCTTGAGAATACTGTTTTTTTTACTTGTTTTTCATACTCGATAATGAATTTTTTTCTGCCTTCTTCGTTAAGATACACTCCATTTTCAAATGGTTTGAAATCTTTCTTGGTCAATATTTTTTGGCTGGTTGTGTAGAATATTGCTTGGTCAACGACTATGGGCTTGAAAATTTCTGCAATATCCAGGTTAAGTGTGAATCCTCTTTGATTGGTTGAATGTAGGTACCCAATTCTGGGATCGAGATGTGATCTGAATATGCATTTTAGTATATCGGAGTACATCATGCAGTTCCCAAAGCTTATAAGAGCATTTACTTCATTTTGAGGAGGTTGTTTGGTTCTTTTTTCAAATTTGAAGTCGATATTGTTGGTAAGTTTGTCAAACTCTTTATAGTAGTCTTGTCTAATGCCGGCTTCTATGCTCATTAGCTCTTCTATAGTAAGACTTTTTTGTATTTTGAGTATTTTTTCGTTTACTTTTAGGTCTTTGGACTTTTTACCTGAACTTTGAAGGTTGTATTCAAGGTTCATCATTTCTCCCACAACAAAGGATCTGGCCAGTTCCATTCTTTTGTTTGTTTGGGCGTAGTGTTCAACTTGTTTGAGAAATATCTCGCCGTTTTGATTAAATTCAAGAGGATAGTATGTACCTATGTAGTTTCCTGTGAAGTTGAAAAAATGCATTGTTATACTTTTTTTGGTTAAAAACTCCAGAGTTCTTTTATTAATAATAATCTCTGAAAATACTTTTATATCTTCAATGTTTTCTACCGGAATTATCTTTTTTTGATCTTTTGTGATTAAAACCAATGTATTTTCGTGTCTTTTAAGTTCTCCGGACGAAAAAATTTTTATGCTTTCCATTTTATTTAACCTCTTGTATGAGATTTAGCTGTTGATTAAGCAGATCTTTCATTTCCTGCTGGTAATAGCAGAGCTCGGCTTCCAGCTTCTTCTTTTTTTCGTTTATAAGAATTGTTTTTTTATGTATGAGATCTTGTTTTATATCTTGGTCTGGTTTATACTCTTTATTGCAAATTTGCCAGCTTTGTGAAAGAATTTTTGAAATAGCTTCAAATTTTTCCGGCTCTTCCATCGCCAAGGTTTTTATTATTTGGTCATACTGATCTCTTTTTTTTAGAGCCGGTCCAAATGCGGCATAGTACTCCGACCAGCTGTATGTGTTTTCTTTTATTAGTTTTCTTATGCCCTGTGATCCTTCACGCTGAATATACTCATCTACATCTGTATCCAGACCGTATACGGTATAGTATTTAAGGTCATGTCCTACCGAAGCTGTTGTATCTATGAACTTTATAAAAGCTTTTACTCCTGCATCGTCCGGATCAAAGATCATATATATTTTCCGGACTTGGCTTTCTTTTATCTGGTCCATCTGTTCTGTGCTTATGTTCAGCCCGAGTGGACTTACTGCTTTAAATCCTTCCTGGCTGAGTTTAATACTGTCTGTTATCCCTTCCGTAAGGTAAATTGTATCTTCTTTAATGTTTTTCAAAACTTGATTATTGTATAAAAATTTCTTTTTCTGAAAAAGAATTGAATTTTTGGAAGAGATGTATTTTTGAGTTTTATCGTCCAACAGTCTTGTGCAAAGACCTATGGTTTTTCCTTCTTCCTTCAGAGGAAAGATAATGCTGTTGTTTTTAAGATTGTTTTTTATGTAGAAGTGTTTATCTATCTGTGCATATGTATCATCTGATATTTTTTGTTTTAATCTGTTTATGAACGCATCTGCTTTGTTGATGTGACCTATGCTATATTTCATGCACAGTTCCTGGTTTATACCTTTTTTGGCAAGGTAGCTTCGCCCTTCAAGAGATAGTTTGGTGTTGAGCTCTTGGCTGGCCATATCTGTTATTTCGTTAAGTATCATAAGCATCCAGGATGATAGATCTTTAATTTTCTGAGGATCTGCAGATGGATCAATATGTGTATAAATGTCGGTTTCAACTTCTTCCGGACTTTTCCCTGCAAGAATACTGCCTATATCATAGATATTAAAAAGTCTTTGGCATCCAAAACAGTATAGGTGAGGTGTTCTGGTGGTATAGAAAACCATTGAAGGTCTTTTGTCCTGGTGCATCGGGTTAATGCACTTTATTCTCTTTTTTTCTTCAAGCGTGTCTCCGGTTAAAAAACGGTAGTACTCCACAAAGTACTTATTTATGTCTACTGTCATTTTTCACCTAAATCATGCTTTCATAATGGTTTTTTTCTGTTCCATCGTTTGTAATGGATACGTATGCTTTGGACTTGGTTTTGTAGTAGTTAACCGAGTCTTCTTTTTTGTTTATTACGTTTAGTATTTTATTTCTCAGTTCGTTGTACTTGGACTGGGTGATCTCACCTTCAAATACTGACCGTTGAACCCAGTTAAGATATCTTTTGGTTATTTTATGAACCTTGGATACTCTTTTTTCTCCGATATCGTACGTCATAACAATAAACATTCATTGCCTCCTGAAAAAGAAGCCGTGCTTTGGGCACGGCTAGAGGTTTGTTTAAAATATATCGGGTGGTTCCTGCTGATTTTCGTTTATAAGCCCGTCTCCGTTTATTATTGTTGAGCTTTTGGTTGCACTGTTAAGCTTTTGCTGGGAGATTTGATTGGTTGTTATATACTCTTCGTACATACTCTTGTAGTAGTCTGATCTTTCATTTTCGTCTATTTCCTGGGTCTTTGATATAAGCTCTTTCAAAATCCTTATTACATTACTGTGGTCTTTATTTGCCAGGAAGTCGTTAAGCTGGTTATCCAGCTTTTGTATTATGCATCTTTTATACGTGGTTTTTATGGTACTGTACTCTTTTTCTGCAAGTTCCTCGTCTTTGGTTATATCTATGAGTATGTCACAGCTTTTTTCAACGGGTTGGTTTGTCGAAACAACTGTGTATTTGAGAACTGACTTTGCCACTCTGAACTTTCCTTCATACTCTTTGTTAGGAGTGGGAATAGTTATTTCAAAGAGGTACTCGTAATATCTGTTTTTCTCGATATCGTCAAGTCTTATTACAAACTTTCTGTCTGATTTAAGTGGAACCTTCCCCATGTACGTTGTCTGAGGCACAGAACGGAAGTACTCATTGACTCTTACTTCGTTTGAAACATTAAGTTCAAGCTCAACATCATTTAAAACAATGTTCTGACTTCTCTTTAATGTTTTTTCAAATACCTGGATGGCTTCTTCTTCCTTTTCTATTGAATCGCTTGTTCCTTTGCAAGGTTTTACAAGCTCCAGAATAAAGTTAAAGTTGAAGTCTTTTCCTATACCAAGCGTTGTTATTGAAATTTTTTTCTCTGCAAGCAATATTGCAGCTTTTATTGCATCAGCCTCGGTATCGTCAACTGTTTTTCCGTCTGTGAGAAATATTACCTTTTTCATGTTAGGGCTTAATTTCTTCGTCATCAGATCTGTGGCTGCCATGAGTGCATTTGTTATGTTTGTGCCTCCGCTGTAACAACGAGATTCTTCCACTTTTTCATCAAATATTGCTCTGCTGATATTTTTTTCATGATCCAGTATTGTCCGTGAAAAAGAGTCGTAGAAAATCATAGATACTGTATCGTTAGGTCTTATGAAGTCATATAAGTTTTTGGTTGCTTTAATAGCAAGATCCCTTTTTCGTTCAGATGTCTTGTCATCTGATATTCTTTCTGTCATAGAACCGCTTGTATCAAGTACAATACAAAAATCTATCCCGGTAGATGTTGTTGTGCCTCCCTCCAACCCTTCTTCAGGCTGAACCTTTATAGATAAAACCACATTTTTCTCTTTTTCTGTAGCACATATGTACGGATTATCAAAGCACGGAACAACCAATAATGATTTATCCAATTTTTATCCCTCCTGTGTGTATGTTCAAGTTATTAATCGACATTTGACCTCTGCTCTGTTTCAAAAACGGGTCTGAGTATGGTAATTGTGATATTATCTCCTACCATATTTTGATCAAGAGTACTGAGAATTCTTGAGGAAATTTTTTTTACCTGTTTGAACTGCTCTTCCATTTTTGTATAGTCACTGAAAAAGTTGTCTTCTTTTTCAGACCAGTCAAAACCTTTCCAAAAATCAAAGACCCCGTCTGAGCAAACTATTATATCTTCATCAGCAAGAATATCAAATGCTGAGATATAGCATTTTACAGGGTTAAAAACAAAGTTATTGTTTTTTAGCAAGGCTTTCCCAACACACTCTGTTATGGGGGAGCTTTCATTTTGAACTTCTTTGCCTTTTAAAAGCTCTTCTGTTTGTTTGTTATGCTCGGGATTCAGCGGGAAAAAATAATCTTTTCCTTTTATGTATATCTTTGAATCTCCTGCTGAAAATATATACGCTTTACTGCCATTAATTATCACCCCGGCAATTGTGCTTGCCATTATATCGTTTGCTTTAGTGTTTTCTGTCTTATACTCGTTTGCATATTCTATTATTTTCCCTGAGGCTTCATATATAATTTTTCTGACAAATTTTTCAACTGTACTGTCGTTAATATCTCCTTTCTTGAGATTGCCCCAGAGTTTTGTCACTGTTTCTTTAAGAATGCTGCTGGCCATATTGCCATTTCCTACGGAAGCTGTGCTTACACCGTCCATAACAACTGTTATAGCAATTTTTTCTTTTTGATCTACATCCATATAAAATGCATCTTGGTTTACTTCCTCTTCACTTTTGGTTTCATCCGATTCTTTCAGTTTTCCTATTCCCTCTGAAGTTCTACCGGTTCTCTTGATCAGACTTAATTTTTGCGTTTTTTTTTCATTTCTTTCTTTCATTTTTTTGTATGCTTTTTTAAACTCTTCGTAAGAGTCTGTAAGAGAGTATTTGTTGGAAACAGCCTTTTTGTGCCAGTTATAAAAATCTCTCAGATATTTGCTGTAAGGTACTTCACACATTTTTTCTTTAAAGAATTTTATTTTCATTTTTTTATCGCTTATCTTTTTATACTCTTTAGGAAAAAGTATTTCTCCAAATATTTCTGCAAGAATAAAACTGTTTGTGGCTTTATTTGGATCAACTTTAATAAAACCATCCAGATTGTTTACTATCTCTTTGCTGTCTTTTATAGAATAAACAGGATAAAAAAGCATTATGCAAGGATCGCCTTTTTCATCATATACTACGCTTTCCAAGTCAAAATTATATACTTTGTATCCTTGACTTTCTATTTCTAACAGTATTGAATAAAGTTTATACAAAAACTGAAGTTTATGCTCTATGCTCTGCATATGAAGATCGTCTATACTTTTATATCCTTTTGAAACTATGAACTTTGCTTCATTAGGTTTTTTTGTATCAATAGGGTAATTTAAACCGTTTATGTGCGGTTCTACTTTAAATATTGTATATTCAAAGCTCCAGTTAATATTTTCGTATGTGTACATTAGTACGGTGTCTTCCTTCCGGTTTATAAAGCTCAAGCTTATACCCTCCTTTTTAGATGTTTCTGACTATTATCCCCAGTTCTTTGGTGAGAATGATCTTATCTCCGTCTTTTAATTCGTAGTCTTCATCATACTTCATAACAGAGTTATTTAAATAGGAAATATTTTGAGATGACAATAACCTTGCGTAGTATTTATCGTTTAATCTTAAAACAGCAAGGTGATTGCGGCTTAAGTATTTATTCTGATCATATATAGAAAGATCAATCTCGGGAAATGATCTGGAAGTCTTTCTGCCTATCGTTATCTCGTCGTACTCAATATTAAATGTAAATAATTTGTTTTTTTCCTTGTACACCTCTATCATAGGCATAAAACCAAAGTCCTTTAAATATTCTTCAGGCCTCTCAGAGTTTTCACTCGGTTCAGGAGCTTCAACCACAACAGTCGTATTGTTATCTTCTTTTAGGAGCGGTTCTTGCATACCATCATCAATAACAGTATAAGTTCCTCCGCATTCGCAGAACTCTTCTTCATAACCCAAATCACCAGGAAACAAAACTTTTGAGCATATTGCACATACTTTCTTCAATTCGATCTTCCTCCTTTTTAAAAGTAAACGTTATTTATTCAAGTGACTCTAAGCAATCTCTTATTTCTTGCAGAGTGTTTATTCTGATATCAGGATCAGGATCAAGCAATGCCCAGACCGCATCTGATACTTTTTCTCTTTCTTTATAGGGAATAATCTCAAATATCTCATCAGACAGTTCAATCTGGTTGTCGGAAATACGATACTTCCCAAGATTTTGTCCATGATATACCCACAGAATCAGAATACCTATTTGATATGCCAGAACAGCAAGTGCATCTATGGGACCTTTACTTTCTTCATACAATTTGGTGTAGAGCTCCATCGGCATAAAACTGTACTTAATCTCATTCTCCAAACTCTTTAGCCTGGAATCTGTTACTATGCCTTTTACTGTCTTCATGATAAATCTTAATCCGGTTATTCTCAGCACATCACTTTTTTGAAGTATTAAATGTGAGGGAAAGAATCCTAAGTAAGAGTATCCTTCATTCAAAAGATCTTCAGAAAAGTATGTAAGCTTTTTGAGGAGTTTTGAAAAGTTTGAAATATTAATAGTATAAGAGTCTGCTTGTTTTTTTTTATATGTCTGATACTTATCAATAGCATCTTTTAAAGGATAGCCTTTTATATACTCCATCACTAGTACAAGTTTTTTTGCATTGTCTGATTCACAGACAAACACATCCATCAACTCCGGCAGCATGTTCGAGTTTACTTTGCTCATGGCGTCTATTAAAGGATAGAATACTTTTGTTGTCTGCGTCAAAGAGTCTTCTTGACTGTTAAGCGTTTTGTTTGAAAGTGTATATCCTATAAAATCTTTATTTTTGAATTTTTCTTCACACCTAAGAATTTTTTTCTCAAAAAAGGAGCCTCTAAATTCTATGCTTTGAACTTTCGGTTCTTGCCATAAAATATCGTTAGAAGCTATCATATAATCTCCTCTTCTCTAAAACAACTGTTAATTTTATTAAGCTTTTTCAAAGCATCCGATATCTTCCCATACATCTGATACGAATCTTTGTATCTTTTGTTGGGATCTTTTTGAACAGCTTTTTCAATTATTCGACATACCGGTTCATAAGCATAGTCTTCAATGCTGCTAAGATCAACTTTTTTTATAATTCCGCTTTCATCAATATAATTGATAAGCTCTTCTTTCATTAAAAGACTCCATATAAGTACTCCAAGAGAGTAGATATCAGCTCTTCTATCAATCTTCATTATAGCAGGATCTGCAATTTCCGGAGCCATATACCCAGGAGTGCCTATCCCTTTATTGTATGTGGAATTTTTGCCAGGCATATTAAGCGCAACACCTCCAAAATCTATAAGAGTATACGTACCGTTGGGACTGGCAATAAGATTATCCGGCTTAAGATCCTGATAGATATAGCTCTCAACCTTTTCATCTCCGGAATGAATTACATCAAAAATATTCAAAATTCTTTGTGCGACACGTAAAACTTCAATCTGCCATGATAAAGAGTCTTTATCTGTATTTTTAGCTTTTTCGGAAAGTGTCTGACCTTTTATATATTGAAGAAAAAAGTAAGGCTCATTCATTGCTAACTCATTAAAGGCAGGTGTTCCCACACCGACATTACCATCAGGCCATTGAATTGCGGGAGAGTATCCTTCAATATAATCTATAAACAGAGGAACAGAAGCAACGTTTAAATTATTTAGTTTTAAAAGTATCTGACTTTCAAGCTTTAAGTTTTTTCTTCTTAGAAGAATTTTTTCTTTTGCATCTAGGCTATTTTTATTGAAAGCTTTTTTATAGTTGATTGCTTTTACAAGAACTTTCTTATTTAAAAGCTTTGTATCTTTAGCAATAAAAACAAGTCCAAAACCAGAAGCATTGGAAAGCAGATCCGTTATTTCATATCTGTCTTTTACGACTTTGGGGCTTAATACAAAGCGTTCCGGATTGGAAGGATCTATAAATCTATATACATTGGTAGTTACTTCTTTTTTTAGATATCCCAGAAGCTTCACCCCCTTACTACCTCCAAATAATTATTCGACATTTGTAAAATTAAATAAAAAAATACCGCAGAAAATATTCTGCGGTATTTTATTTTTGACAATTATAAATAAACAAAACCCCAGTCTAAAAAAGACTGGGGAAAAGTGAAGGGGCGATACCTACTCTCGCACGAAGTTGCCAACGTACTACCATGGGCCCGTGCCGGCTTAACGGCCAGGTTCGGGATGGAGCTGGGTGTATCCCGACACGGTATCCTCACCCCTAAAAGTTCACTCAATACTACATAGGAGAAAACAAGTCCAAAGCC
>JAKJGQ010000064.1 GCA_022704305.1 Thermotogae bacterium
TGTTTCATCGGCATGGGTCTGCAGAGAAGCAAGCTCTGATATAAGTACTTCCAGTTCGTCTTGGACAACCTTTTCCTGACGGGAAAGTACCTCGGCCTTTTCAGAACTGTTTTTTATCTGTTCATCTAAAACTTCTATTTTCATGGTTAAGTTCATTATATCCGAATTGATCTCATATTTTTTTTGATTCAGGGTGTTTTTTTGTTCTTCCAGACTTGAAAGTCTTGTTCTGTAAGTTTCAATGAGTTCTCCGTGTTTTGAAAGCTCTTTATCGGTGCTTTCGATTTCCTCTTTAAGTGTGCGGTACTTTCTTTCTGTCTCAAAAAGCTGTGAAAGAAAGGAGTTTAGCTTTAGCTCAATGTCTTTTATTTCCTTAGCTGTTATTTCTTTTTGTTCAATAAGCTGAATTTTTTTAGAGCCGAGAAATTCTTTTGCGTATAGATTTAATTCTTGTTTGTATTTGAGATATTTTTGTGCCCTAGAGGCCCTGTTAGAAAGAGACTTTATCCTTTTGTCCATCTCAAAGAGGACATCATTAAGTCTTTCAAGGTTTTCAGATGTTTTTGACAAGAGAAGAAGGGAACTGTTTTTCTTTTCAATATACTCGCCTATTTCTGCAGCATCAAGCACTATCCTCATAATAGCTTCCGGAGAGGAGTTAACTATTTCACTTACCTGTCCCTGGCTTATTATAGAATAAAACTGCTTGCCTACGCCCCTGTTTTCAAAAACCCTGTATATATCTTTAAGCAAAGAAGGCTTGTTGTTTATGTAATAAACTGAAGAGCCGTTCCTTTCAAGGATTCTCCCGACCGAAATTTTTTTATCCTGTGTATCGGTCATACTCAGAAAAACACTGGCTTTTGAAGATGGTTTCTGCTCATCTGTACCGTTAAAGATAACATCTGTTTTTTCAGATATTCTTATCTGCCTTGAAGACTGTTCTCCCAGCAGCCAACGGATAGCATCTACTATATTGGACTTTCCGGATCCGTTGGGTCCGACTATGGCTATTATATTTTTACTTATATCAAGTGCAGTATTATTTGCAAAGCTTTTAAATCCGTTGATTTCAAGGGAAATAAGCTTCAAATTACTCTCCTGTACTTCCTTTCAGCTTTATACTTATTTCATTTATAACCTCATCTACCGGCCTGTTTTCAGAAAGCTGCTGATGCATTATGCCAATAAGTGTCATATCCAAAGCTGCATACCAAAAAGGAGAAAATTTTTCTTTCGATTGATTTCTTAATAGATAGCTTGGATGAAAAGTAGTAAATATTTTTACATTTCCGTACCAGTCAAAAAAAGACCCGCGTTCCTTGGTTATCTGTACATCTCTTCCCAAAAAGAACCTTGCTGATGTTGCCCCTAGGGTTACTATAATTTTTGGTTTTATAACCAGCAGCTGTGCTTCAAGAAATTGTGTACATGAACGAACCTCTTCTTCAGAAGGCACACGGTTTTGGGGAGGCCTACATTTTACTATATTTCCTATAAAGAAGTCCTCGCGTTTTCTTTTGGCATACATCAGGATCATTTTTTCCAGCAGTTGACCGGCTCTTCCTACAAAAGGCCTTCCGCTTGCATCCTCTTCAGCTCCGGGTCCTTCTCCTATAAAGATTACCGGAGAATCAATATTGCCTTCCCCACACACAGTTTTATTGCGGGTAAGTGCAAGCGGACATTTTTGGCAGTTTTCAATTTTTTCCTTTATAAGGTTAAAGTCTCTTTCTTTTATGTTTTCCAAAGTTTTTCCTCCTAGAACATATTGAACTTTATCCCTTTGGTTCCGGCTTCTATATTTTTTTCGGGAATATCGTTTATAAAAAATTTTATGCTCAGTTCTTTAATCTGAAACTCAGGAATCATTTTGAAGTATATGTCTGAATAGACCGTCCAGCAGATAATCCTTTTCTGCAGTTTAAGGGAGGTAATGTCCAAAATGTTGTTTTTGAGGTCGTATGTCAGTGCTGCAGTTAAAAATTCTTTTTGATCAAAGGATTCCAGAATAAAGCTTGATTTCAGATACTCATTTTTAACGTTGTAATTAAGTCCTATACCAAAAGAATAAAGGGAGTTCTGTTCAAGAAACTTGAGTGTAAAATCAATATAGTTTGACTTGTCTTTGGTTTCGAGTTTTCCAAAGATCTTGTTTCCGGATATATAAAAAACATATTCCGTCAGTGACTCGGGAATCATATCCTGAAAACTCTCTTTTCCAAAATATAGCTTATACTTTGAAGAAAGATAGTTACGGTTGAAGTTGAGAGTTTCAGTATTGGTTACGAATGTGGAATGAGGTTTTAGAAAATCATAAAGCTTTTGAGGCATAGTAAATATATCAAAGTTTTGAAAGCTTTCCCTAAGTCTGTCAAGTTCATCTCTGGAATGCTTATAATCCATTTCTGAAAGATGTGTGAAACCAAAATTAAATTTTGCAGTGAGCTTTATGTTTGTAAGATCCGGATAAAAATTATTCTTATCTGAAAGATCCATCTTTGTAACTGTTTTTAAGTTATTGGAAGTACCAAATAAGTTAAGAGAATTCTCTGTTTCAACAGAGAGAGCCGTAAGGCTGGAGTTGTCGGTTATTCTTGAAAAAACTCTCTGAGGAAAAAGATATATGTTTGACATAGCCGTATCCTGAAGAATATCTTTCAGCTCAAACTGCCTGTCAAAACGCATGGAGCTGTATAAAAAACCATCAAACAATGAGAGCTTGTAACCTATGTAATCATTATAAGAAAAAGAATCTGTAGATGCAGGTGTATAGGAGTTTACTAAAACCTTTTTCAGTTCCAGGGCCTTTAAACCAAAGTTGAAGATCCATAGTTCAGCATTGAGAGAAGGAGCTACAGCTCCTTCAAGCTGAGTCTTAGATAAGTAGGTTTTTTGGGCAGGAACTCTAAGCATATTTATGTAATCAAATTCCACAGTGGTCTTTAGACCGCTGTTTAGATAGAAAGGACCGTTACGGAAAGAGAAAAGCTTTATTTGATTGAGCAAGAGATTCTTAATATCGAAAGTGTCTGTTTTCAACTCGTTTTTTATAGCCGACAGGTTATACGAGTACTTTCCGGAAAGGCTGGTTTCTCCGGAATAAAAATAATACTTTCCGTCCAGTCCCACAGAAGCACGTTTGGACTGCCATGCCTTATCTATGGGAACATTGCTTTCTGTACTTGAAAGGTCTATTTTCAAAGATGAAAGAGAGATGCTTGATGTTTTATATTTAAGCTGAAACGCCTGAGAATTAAGTTTTAGAAAGGTTGCATTATTGAAATTACGGTTCGTCCAGTTCAAAAAAGATGTAATATTACGAAGCTCACCATACGGAGTTACATATGTAGGAATATAAAAATAAAGGGTCTCCGCCGAAGATGCAGGCTGGTATGTGTAACTCAACTTTGAAACCTCGGTGGCGCTAGGAGTTGCTTTGGTAATAAATTCATAAGCTGTTTCAAACTTATTAAAAGAGGTGTCGGTGAGCTCGGCATTCAGAAAAAGGTTGCCCGGTCCTATCGGCATACCGTACTTGAAAGAAGATGTCTGAGTGAGCTTATGGTTTTTTAAGTCGTTTGTAAATACCTGTTTATAGTTAAGAAAGCTTTTATTCTCAAATACATTATTTATATTGACACCAACACCTATCTTATCGTTTTCATACTTTATATCAACTTTGAAAGGTGATTTATCTTCTTCGCTGAGATTTTGAAAATAAAAGGGAAAGTAAAAGACCGGAACATTAAACAGGGTCATAACAACGTTCCTAGCAATAAGAAACTTATCAGGATACACCGTCACTTTATTGGCTATAAGAAAATAGGTGACACAATCCTGACAGGTAGTGATTTTAACGTCTTTTGAGATTATATAGTCCTTATCGATGGGTTTATTGGTATTGGCTGACCATATCTTTACATTAACTTCGTTCTTGTTTTTAGTCTTATACTTTTCAACCGCATAGGAATTTATAAAGAAAGAATCATCTTTTTCAAAATTTATAGTCATTTCTGAGGCTTGTAAAGTATGTTTCTCAAATTTGTAGATAACGTTTCCAAAAAGCTGTGCATAGGAAACATCGTCTTCATCATTGAGATAAGCTATAGCTCTGTCTGCATAAGCCAAAGAATCCTTGTACTTTATGGTTACCGATCCTTCAAGTGTGACAGAAGTTTCGGAGAAAGTAAAACCCACAGCATCAATATATGCTGTAGCTGAGAATACTTTTGTTCCGGATAGTATAATAAAAAACAAAGAAATTATAAAGAGAACTGGTGAAAATGATTTATATCTTAAGTGCATGGTATCATCCCAGCAAACGTTTCAGAGGTTCTGTAATTTTATACGATAAGCGTGTATCAAGCAGAAAGAAAAGTATTATTCCGCTTAATCCGAAGATCAAGTTCGGAATCCACGGTGCATATACGGGATTAATGATTTTTTCTTTTCCAAGTGCGCCCAACCATGCTCCTGATCCCTGATAAAGCACGACAAGCACAAATGTGGAGATTACACTCCAAGATTTGCTTTTCAGGTTCAGAAACAATGACAGACAAACTCCAAGCAATGATATCACAAGAGGAGCTAAGGAGTTTGCATACTTTTCTTGATAAGATACAATCAGATAAGACACATCCTCTCCAAGTTTTGAAAAAGTATCAATCTTCTGCTTCAACTCCCTTGTAGTCATATCGTTTGCTGTTTTTGCAAAGTTAAGAAATTCTTCAATATTCTTGTTTATATTGAGTTCAAGCTTTTTGAAAGACATATCCAAAGCCATAAAGCCATTATCGTCGACCTTGTATGCCCTCACATCGTCCATGTACCATTTATCTTCGCTTTTTTGAGCCTTCTGAGCATGAAAAAGCTGAACATTGTCGTAACTTACTTCGTAAAGAAGAAGATTATAGAGTATACCATTTTCCTTGTCTACTTGTTTTACAAAAAGATATCTTCCGTCTCCGGCATCGACAAACTGATTTTCTTCTATCAGTGCTTCAGCCCTCTGATATATGTACTTGGCCATTGCGGACTTAGCTTCATAATTGGCGGTCGGAACTATGGTATCAAATAACAGAAAGGTAAAGCATGAGAGTAACACTCCGATTATAATAAAAGGAATAACAAGTCTTTTGGTAGGTATACCAAGAGTCTGAAAAGCTATGATCTCATTGTCGTTTGAAAGTCTGGAGATTATCCAGAATATTGCAAAAAGGACGCCTACAGGTATACCCATCGATATAAAGTACGGTAAATTATACCAGATGAGAAGAAGAAGCTTATCAAATCCGACTTTGTTTCTTACTATCTTATCAGAAAGCTGATAGAGAAGCTCTACACTGACAAAGATAACAAAACCGAAAATTCCCATGAGGAAAGGACCGAAAAACTCCTTGCTGATATATTTTATAAGCCGTTTCATTCTTCTTCCTCCACTGAAAAAAAGAGATCCAGAGAGTTTTTTCTGCATCTGTATTTGTTTCCTGTTATAGCAAATACTATATTCTCAGCTATATTTGTGCTCATATCCGAAAAATGTTCTATGTTTGAAAGAATATCCATATGAAGGCTTATGGACTCAATGCTTTCTTTTGATTTATAGAGGTACTTTTTGTATGCGTGAAAAAGTGAAGAAGCTTCGTTATTGAGTGTGCATATATTCTGGCAGGGATTAAAAAAAACAGAAGAAAACTCTTCGTTTTTAAGAGTTATAAGGTTAATATTTATGAAATCCGAAAAAACCCTCAGAGAAGAAGAAAATGCTTCCTGGGTCTGTTTGAAAAGGTCTTCGAAGCTTAAGACATTTATTTTCGGCGGATACTTCATCAATTCAATGTTAAGCTTAGCATTGCTTTCACACAGGTCGGCCATATTCTCAAAAATATAAACCAGTTTAAGTCCAAGTAAGTTGGCCTTAAGATATATTCCTGAAAAATTAGCTTTAGAAAGAAGGACCATTCCTTCATAATCAAGCTTGGCCTCAAGATAATCAACACGGTCATCCTGAGAGATGATTTCCTCCGAAAGAGGAATATCTTTTTGAAAGTATGCATCACTGAACTTATAAAACATGCCCTGGACTATTCTCCCCATTCTTAGTACGTTGTTCAGGTATACAATAAGTGGTTCTCTGAGATATGGAGTAAGAGGATTTTCCTGAATATATTTTTTTTCTTTCATTCAAATCTCCTGCCAAAAGCTAATTTTTGGTTCAAAAGTTCTAAAAAGCTATACTTTTCTTTTTGTGCGAGAAATAAAGTTTTCGAACTTACCCGGACATGGACTGATTCTCCTTTTTTTAAAGAAGAAACAATATTACCGTCAACAAGTACAAACCCCTTTTCATTTAAAGCGTTGTTCATACGTATGGATAAGTTTTTTTCAGACCCAAAGATAAGTGGTCTCATATTAAGACCGTGTGCCGCAAGCGGAATAAGTTCCATTGCTCTGATTGAAGGATCAAGAATAGCTCCGCCGGCAGAAAGACCGTAACCAGTTGAACCGGTAGGTGTTGAAATAAGTATTCCATCTCCAGAAAAAGAGTAAACCGGTTCGTCCATATAACTGACAGATATATCTATAGTACCGTCCGGAGTGCTCCGCTGGACATTGAGATCGTTCAGGCAGAAGTATTTTGTTCCGTTAAAATCAGCTTCAAGAAGCATTCTTTCACTGAAAGAAAGCTTTTTCATAGAGATGCATTCTGCCGCTGTTCTTATTTCATTCTGTGAAAAAGCAGTCAGAAAACCAAGCTTTCCCATATTTATTCCGATAATCGGTTTATTGAAGGCTACTGCCAGAGGAACTGTTCGCAGTACAGTGCCGTCACCGCCAAGAACTATGAAATAATCATTATCTTGAGCCTGTTCTACAAAGCAGTCCTTGCATGCCTGCACAGCATCAGTTATCTCTATAGAAAAGTTTTCAAACTCATTTTTAATGTTGTCATGGATATACCTAACATCAGTTTTGGTAGGATTATAAAATATAATTACTTTCAAAACGTTCACCTCATAATAACAGACAGATCAAAAAGAGACGCAATGAGGAATTTATCAACGAAGATAAGCAACAGCAATGCAAGATAAGGCGTGAAGTCTATAGGACCAAAAGTGAGAGGTATCACACGTCTTATAGGTCTACATATAAAATTTGAAATCGAGTCAAAAAAAGAACGTACAGGGTTATAGTAAGGAAGTATAAAACTCAGAACAGCTGAAATTATGATAGAAATCTGAAGAAAGTTAATTCCTATCCGAAGCACAAAAGCGGTTCCATAAAAGAAGTTGGCAATAAAAAACATTCTCTTTCCTCCGTTTCAGGTATAGATTCTTGAACCAAATATTTTTGAACCAATTCTAAGCATTGTAGAACCATTTTCTATTGCTAAATTGTAATCACCTGACATTCCCATAGAAAGTTCTTTAATATCTGGATACTTTAATGAAAGAGTATCACGCAGTTTACGTAAAGAAGAAAAAACCGAACTTATGCATTCGGTATCACTTGTGTTTGGAGCCATGGTCATCAATCCGCATACTTTTATATTCGGATACTTTAGTGCATTTTCGATAAAATCCTGTGCTTGGCTTAGAGATATACCTGATTTGGACTCTTCACCCGAAACATTGACTTCTATCAGAATATTCTGTACTTTTCCCAGAGAATATGCTCTTTTATCGATTTCAATGACTTCCTGAACTCTGCATACAGAGTGAATCATGTGAGAGCATGGGACAATATACTTTAATTTATTGGTTTGAATACTGCCAATAAAATGCCACATAAGACCTTCAAGATTTAACTCGGAGGATTTTTCACGAAGTTCCTGAGCCCAGTTCTCTCCGAAATCTCTCTGGCCTTTTTCAAAACATTCAAGTATATCTGCTGAGGGGAAAGTTTTGGAAACTGCAATGAGTTTTATTTCATTGGAATTTCGGGAATATTTTTCCGAAAGCTCAGCGATTTCATTCTTCAAATTCAGGTAATTTTTGATTAACTGACTGTCCAATCTGATCACCCCGCATACTGTTTATTTTACTTTCAGAGTATCCCAGATATCGTAAACCTTTTTCTGTGATCATCCTACCTCTGCTGGTTCTTATAAGATAGCCGTTTTGAAGAAGATAAGGCTCATAAACCTCACTTATCGAATCAGGCTCTATTCCAAGTGAAGCAGCCAATGCTTTAACTCCCACCGGACCACCTTTATAATTCTGTGTCACGGTATTAAGAAGCTTTCTATCCATTTCATCAAGACCGTACGTATCTATATCAAGCATACTCATAGTCTCATCAACTTCAGAAACTTCAATTTTGCTTTTGCCTTTCACCTGTGCAGTATCTCTGACTCTCTTGAGCAGTCTGTTGGCTATTCTAGGAGTACCACGCGACCTGCGGGCAATAAGCAAAGCTGCCTCCTCGGATATGGCGGCTTTTAGAAGCTCTGCACTTCTACATACAATAAGTTTTAAATCATCGTCCGTATAAAAGCTCATTTCGAGAATGATGCCAAACCTGCTTCTGAGAGGAGCAGCTATCAATCCTGTTCTGGTGGTTGCCCCAATAAGAGTAAAAGGCTTGAGATCAAGTCTTATTGATCTGGCAGACGGTCCTTTTCCAATTACTATATCAAGCTTGAAGTCTTCTACCGCAGAGTACAAAATCTCTTCCACAGATCTGTTTAGTCTGTGAATCTCATCAATAAACAGAATATCCCCGCCGGCAAGATTGGTCAAAATAGCTGCCAGATCCCCGGCTTTTTCAAGAACAGGTCCGCTGGTTACTTGTATGTTAGATTTCATCTCATTGGCAATTACATTCGCCATAGTGGTTTTTCCCAGACCGGGAGGTCCTGCAAGCAGAACATGATCCAAGACATCTTTGCGTTTTTTAGCAGCCTGTATGCTGACATTAAGACGTTCTTTTATCTTTGATTGACCTATATATTCATTTAAGAGCTTGGGACGAAGGCTAACTATGCTAACCTCGTCACCAAGCTCGGTAGAATTTAAAATTCGCTGCGTTGATTCATTATTATTTCCAAATATCATCTTTTCCCCCGATCCGTCGGATATTATAAAAAACAACTGGAACAGAAGAATCAAAAAAACAGTTCAATATCCTGAAAATTCTGTAATAAATTACGGATAGACTCTATAAAGAGTCCTTGCAAACGGAATAGCCTCTCTTATATGTTCCAAGCCACAAAGCCATGCAACGACTCTTTCTATTCCCATTCCGAATCCACTGTGAGGAACACTCCCGTATTCCCTCAGATCAAGATACCATTGATATCCTTCAACCGGAAGTTTTTTTGATTTAAGACTATCGATCAGAACATCCTTTTCCCATATTCTTTCTGATGCTCCTATTATTTCTCCGTAACCTTCGGGAGCAAGCATATCGTCACACATAACAACCTGCGGATTCTCGGGATCAGGCTGCATATAAAACGCCTTGAGTTCCCTAGGATATTTTTCCACAATTACTGGTTTATCAAACTCTTTAGCCACACCTGTTTCTTCATCGGCGCCTATATCGTCTCCCCATTTTATATCGAAACCTTTTTTCTGAAGAAGCTTTACAGCATCGGTATAGGTTATCCTTGGGAAAGGAGCCTGTACTTTTTCTAGCACCGAAGTATTCCTTTCAAGTGCTGCAAGACTCTCTGCACAGTTTTCAAGCACATGCTTAACAATATATGAAACAAGATCCTCTTGGAGCTTCATATTGTCTTCATGCCTGTAATAAGCAACTTCTGCCTCATTCATCCAGAACTCAATAAGATGTCTTCTGGTTTTGGATTTTTCAGCCCTGAAGGTAGGACCAAGGTTATAAACCTTTCCCAGAGACATGGCGGCAGCTTCAAGATATAACTGTCCTGTCTGGGTAAGATATACCTTTCCATAATCAAAGTAATCTATTTCAAAAAGATTTCCGGCAGTTTCTCCTATTGAACCGGTAAATATCGGAGTATCTACAAGAGTGAAATCTCGGTTGTTGTAAAAATCACGTGTTGCTTTTATTATGTTGTGCCTTATATTGAGAATATGAAACTGTCTCTTGGATCTCAGCCAGAGATGCCTGTTATCCATAAGAAAATCAATTCCGTGATCTTTTTTCGATATAGGGTAATCCTCATTTGGAATACCTACTACTTTTACATCTTCTGCAAGAAGTTCTATTCCATTCGGAGCTTTCTCATTCTTTACGACAGTTCCGATTAAAGTAAGACTTG
>JAKJGQ010000065.1 GCA_022704305.1 Thermotogae bacterium
GCACATGATCCAAACATGGGGGTTATCCTTTCAGAAAGTAAAAACAAAGAGCTCAGCGAAATACCTCAAATACATCAGATTGCAGATATCGAATTCCATGAGTTTTTCGATGTGCCCAGTCCATATATTACCCCAGGCATGATGTTTGAGCTCTCAAAATACGTTAAAAAGATCCTTTCCAGATCAGATATAGATGGAGTGGTCATCACCCATGGAACCGATACTCTTGAAGAAACGGCTTACTTCCTTGACCTAACCATTGGATCAGAAAAGCCTGTCGTAGTAACAGCCGCAATGAGAAACTGGAGTGAGCCCAGTACAGACGGTCCTATGAATCTTATTGCATCTGTAAAAATAGCTTCATGTGACCTATCCGTCGACCAAGGTGTCATGGTCTGTCTCAACGATGAAATACACGCCGCGAGAGAAGTCACCAAAACATACACTAGCAACGTCGCAACCTTTGATTCTCCGGGTTATGGACCGTTAGGCATAGTAGATGAAGATACAGTTGTTTTCTTTAGGCGCTCGCTTGAGAGAATGTATATTCAAACCGACAGGATAGAGGACCGTGTTGCACTCATCAAAACATATACAGGCGATAATGGAGCAATAATAAAGACTCTCCCTGATATGGGATACAAAGGAGTCGTTATTGAAGGTTTCGGCAGAGGAAACGTACCTCCGGCAGTAGCGGATGCCATGGAGTATCTTTTGGAAAAAAATATACCGGTAGTAGTTGTCTCCAGATGCTTCAAGGGAAGGGTACTTGGAGTATACGGTTATATAGGCGGCGGAAAAGATTTGAAGGAAAGGGGAATAATTCTTGGTCAGGAAGTTTCTGGTCAGAAAGCCCGGATAAAGATGATCGTTGTTTTGGGAAAGACAAAGGATACGGAAAGTTTACGAAGATACTTTGAATTTCAAAACCGATAAGGAGGATTATCTTGATTAAAAACCAGAAAGCAGGTCTTTTTACAGGTATTTATATTTTGCTTTTTTTTAGCATTGCTATTATTTCGATGAAGATATTCGCTATTCTTGTCTTGTCTCTTGGAAGTATACTTGTAATAGATCTTTTTGCGAAAGTCCTGTCTAAATGGTTTAAATTCCGCAGGGTGGTATCGCTTACACTATCTATGATATTCATATTTTCCATATTTGTTATTGCTTTTGTCTTTCTTATTCCGGCAGTAATAAAAGAGATTGATACTTTTGTAGTTTTTATAGACAGATTTTTTGTCAATAGAGAGTGGGAAAAGTTTTTTACAAACATTTTCCCGGATACTGAAAAAACCCTTTCAAATTTCATGGTTTCACTTCAACCGAAACTTTTGGAATTTCTCAACTCCTTTGTCGGTAAGCTTCCGGCATATGGGCAGCAGATCGCCTTATTTCTGGCATACTACTTCCTGCTAACTTTATATGGTATTTATAATATTGATTCTCTTAAAAAATGTATTGGTTACCTTTACCCACGCTCAATACGCTCTACAGGCGAGAAGTTCTTTTCTGAACTCTACCATAGCCTTGACAGTTTCGTTTTTTCAACATTTTTTTCTGCAATTTTTGTCGGAGTATGTGCTTTTTTCATTATGAGTTTTCTTGGTATAAAGTACACAGTTTTGATGAGCTTCTGGGCTTTTGTAACAAATTTTATACCCATAGTAGGAGTAATTTTTGAATTTGTACCGCTTGCTCTTGTAGGTCTTTCATCTGGAGTAGAGAGCATGGTATGGCTTTTGGTTCTTATGTCCGTTATTCATGGATCGGCATTCATATTTTTCTTGTTTGTGATGAGAGGCTACTCAAAAATAAATCCTTTTTTTATTATTCTTGCCATACTAATTTTCGGTCAGATATTTAATGTCTTAGGCATACTAATAGCTGTTCCTCTGTGTCTTATTATAAAACTTTTCTGGACCAACTTTATAAAACCCTACTTTGAGAGGGGCTGATTCATTTTTGAACTTCCGCAAAACAGTGATTTTTTTGTTATGTTTTTTATTTTTTTCTATGTCTTTTGGACTTACGGTAGAGGAGATCTATAATCTTTCCAAACTGCCTCAAACCCTGGAAAAATCAATAGACGAGTTTCTTAAATATTTTTATGAAAACCCTGCTGATCCTCAGCTGGAAGTTTACGGTTCTCTCATATACTCAAAAAAGACTATAAGAGACAAGTACCCATCATATGCTTTTGTAAACGGATTAATATCAGAAAATTCTAATGATTTTCTGATGAGTCTAAGCGCTATGAGTCCTTCATTTAAGATACCTCCAGAAGACACCCAGTTGGTAGTGATGATTTTGAAAGATCTTATTCCTAAGCTTCAAAAGATCTTTGAAACAGGTACTCTACAGGAAGCTTCCCTCAAACATTCGTATCACCTGGATGGAATAAATCTTATGGTAACTCCCAAGACGTATAAACCCTTTCTGGAGTTTGTAGTTTTTAAAACTCTTAACACTCCTTCTTTTCTTGATGATGATATGAAAAAATTTATAGAGTTCTTTGTTCCCAGAAACATTCTTTCTACCATAAACGCGATAATTTCATCATCCAGATTAGTACTTAATGAAAGTGATTATATCGGAGGTTATGTGCTCCTTGATTATATAAATACGCTTGGAATGATTGATTCTACAAATATAGATTCTTTTGTAACCCTTAAAAAATACTATACAGTGCGTAACTCTATTACAAAACTTTCAAACTCTGTTTTCATGGTGGATGATCAGGAACTGCAGGTTTATCTGGATGATCTTTATACTCAGATTGAAGAGCTTTCAACACTTTCCTCGTCAAAAAAAAGCATAGAGGAGATTCTTCTGCTGGTCTTAAAAACTCTTAATACAAGACTTGATAAAAATACCAAAAAGTTATTTTCGAAAAGATACGATTTTGACAAAGTTCTTACTTCATTCCCTGACAATATCCAAAATGAGCTCTTACGCCTTAAATTGAAAATTGATGAATTTTATATATCAGCGCAAGTAAAACCCGATCAAACAAAAGTATCAACAGGAGCAACAAGCAGTTCTGGAACTGAAATGAAAACTTATACATTTTTTTATTTTTTGGGCACTGTTATATTTTTAGTTACTGCTTTTCTTTTTTTAACCATGGAGTTTTTTCCTAACGTTCAGAAAATAGAGTTTTTATGTAAAATAGGCATGGGAAGATATGCCATACATTTGGCAGAGAAGTTAGTTATAAAAAATGCAAATGATTTCAGATCTTTCTTTGCTCTGGCCAAAGCACTTGAAGTATGTGGAAGATATGAAGATTCAATTAATGCTTATAAAACAGCCATGAGTATACGCGAAAAAAATCATGAAAATAAAGGTGAATAGAAATGAATTCTCTTGTATTGAGCACCTCAATGAAAAAAGTTTATATTCTTCTCATAAAAGGAAAGTTTTATGATTTTAATACCATCGATTCAAAAAATTCTGGAAGTAAGCTTGCTTATGAAGTAGATAATATTCTTAAGAAAAACGCTATCTCTGTTTCTGATATGGATACTTTTGGAATTGATACAGGTCCCGGTTCTTTTACAGGTATACGTATAGGAATATCTTTTCTTTCCGGACTACTGGCAATAAAAAACGATATGGAAATAAAAAACATTATTTCCACTGATATTATTAATGAAAGCAACACATCTACAATCTCTAATTTTGCAGTTTTGCGAAGGGCGCGCGAAGATGCAGCATATGTATGTATCTACAGAGATAGAGTTCTTGCAGGGCAACCCAATATGATTAAAGGCTCAGAACTGGCTTATGTCTTAAAAGGATTAGAACTTACAGGTGAGGAGTCCAGATACTTCATAGATAAGTTCTCACTTGGTAATACTTTTTTTGAAACAGAGGTCACTCCTCAAGGCATGATGAAGGCTTTCATGAATTCAAAACCAGTTAAACTAAACGATCTAAAACCCCTTTACCTTCAAAAACCCCTTGCTGTGGAAATATGGGAAGAAAAAAATAAAATTCTAATGAACAAAGAGTTTTGGAATTAAATCGTTAAAAAAAACAGCCTTAAGGCTGTTTTTATTTTTCGAAAAGAAACCCTAAAGCAAACGTAAGTGATTTCAGAGAAACTACAAAATCTACATTTTCAACGGAAATATTAAGAGGAACCGTTATGGTAGCAGGTGTGAAATTGAGTATACCTTTTATTCCTTTTTTTATTACAAGCTCTGAAACATTTTGAGCCGCCTGGGCAGGAACTGTAAGGATAGCAATCTCTATAAGATTATCTCTTATTATTTCCTCAAGATCTTCCATCTTATATATCTTAACATTAGTCGAAATGTACTTTCCTATCTTCTTCTCGTCATTGTCAAACGCAGCTACAACACGAAAACCATTCTTTTCAAGACCGGAATAATTGGCAATTGCATTCCCAAGATTTCCTGCACCTATTATAGCAACATTCCAACTTTTATTAAGACCCAGTATTTCACGAAGTTTAAAAGAAAGCTTATCCACATCATAACCTACTCCCCTTTTCCCAAACTCCCCGAAGTAAGACAGATCTTTCCTCACCTGTGAAGCCTTTATACCAAGTATGTAGGCAATTTCTTGTGAGGATGTTTTTTCAACGTTATCCTCTTTGAGTTTGGCCAGGCAACGGTAGTATATCGCCAGTCTCTTTACCGTTGGCTTAGGAATTTTGAGCACTATTAAAACCTCCTGCATTAAAACAATAGTGTATTAATTCACACAATTATTATACTCTGAAAAAAAAAAAAAAGCAACTTATAAACAGCTTACTTTCCCGTAACAGTTGGAATATAAAGATTAAGATCTTTGTAAAGATTAGCAATACCCGTCTGGGGATATGCTTTGAGCCTGGTCTGCCCAGGTTCGTTTATAAGAAAAAAAACCTTTGTGGGATCACCTGCATTGAAAGAAGCATCATATGGAACATCAATAGTATATTTTGTCTGAATTTCTGCCTGTTTAAAAAAGAAAAACTTATATACATTCAATCCCGGTTGTAAATTACTTTGAAAAACATAGTTCCCAGCAGAGTTCTTAAAGTAACACCATACGTCTTTTGAACCAGTTATATATATCTGCATATATCCACTTTTGTCACTTTTCTGCATAGACGTAATAATATACTCCAAATCATCCATCTGTTTTTTAAGAAAACTATTTGCTACAATATATTTTTCTACCATACCGTTAGGTTTGAAGTATGTATCAACCTTTTCCATATTGTTTTCTATATTTGTAACTCTTGTGTTTATAGTACCACTCAATCTGTTTATATCGCTTTGAAACTGTTTTTTAAGCATTACCATTCTTATTTCCGTTCCAATTGAAAGAATAAGAGCCGATACAGCCAAAACTATAAGAATAATTCTAAGTTTCATATCTTCCCTCCAAGAAAATCATCTATGCGTTCTATCAACTCAGTTTTTTTTGACAACAGGCCTTTTATCTTCTGTATTGTATTATCAACTTTTTTGAAGGCAATAGAGTGCTTTTCAGCAATCTCTTTGTACGAAAAACCATCAAACCAATCGTAAATTATTACCCTTTCATAATCCTGCATCAACGATACCTCCTGTTCAATAAGATACCGTATAAGTATGAATTTGGACATATCCTGTTCGCATGGCTGTTCAAAAAAGCTTTCAGCATCATCATTACTGTCTTCAAAAGTATTTTCAATGCTTAATGCCTCTGAAAGAACCTTGTTTTTTTGTCTGTTAAGATATGTTATAAAAGACTTTATCTCCGAGGAAATATTAAGATATGCAAAAGTGGTAAATTTAGTATTAGAGGAGTCATTATAACTGTAAACTGCCTGCATTACACCGACGAAACCTACCTGAAGAAAGTCCTCAAAATCTGCCCAGGTACCGTAATACTTAGAGATTATTGATTTTACCATAGGCTCGAGTTTTACCAGAACCATCCCCATAGCTTTATTATCCCCTACCTGTGCCAATTTTACAAGCCTGTCCAGATTAAGCCTTCTCAGTCTGTAAACTTCTCTATCCATGGTCTCAGCCTCTCAATACACCTACTTATTAGTATTTTACCATGATAAGTCTTTTAATATACTGATACTAAGACCTTTAAATAAAAAAAAACTCCCAGTATGGGAGTTCTGGAGCGGAAGACGGGATTCGAACCCGCGACCCCCTGCTTGGCAAGCAGGTGCTCTACCACTGAGCTACATCCGCAGAAAATGGAGCAGGCAATGGGAATCGAACCCATAACCTCTGCCTTACCAAGGCAGCGCTCTGCCGATTGAAGCTATGCCTGCACGATTTAACCAAAGTTATTATACTACATTAATCTGTATTAGTCAAGACTCTTCCTTCAAGATACTCACCAATTTATTCATTCTGAAACCTTAAGGTAAAAAATCCGGAACCTTCATGGTTCCGGACAATTAGAACTTCTCTATTATCTTTATTTTATCTCCCGTTTTAAGAAGGGCTGCGTTTGCTTCATCTATATCAACATGAAATTCAAGTGCAAACTTTTCGCTTACTCTTATGAGAACATCCTGGAATATTAATTTTCTATCGTGTGTTTCACACATTACAGAAACATAATCTTTATCTTTTACACCATAATGAACCGCATCATCCGTAAACATATGAATATGCCTTTTAGCGATAATTACACCCTGCTTAAGTTCTACTTCCCCCACGGGGCCAACAAGCTTTAAACCAGGTGAACCAGCAACATCTCCCGAATCTCTTACAGGAGGATTAACTCCAAGCTTGAAGGAATCAGTTTTCGATACTTCGACCTGAGTATCCTTTCTTACAGGTCCAAGAACTCTTACTCCCTCAATGCTGCCCTTTGGTCCTACCAAACTGACTGTTTCCTCGCAGGCAAACTGTCCCGGCTGACCAAGTGGCTTGGTTGGCGTAAGCGTATGCCCTGCTCCAAAAAGCACTTCAAGATCATGCTGAGAAAGATGCAGATGTCTGTTTGAAACTCCTACGATTATTCCTGGTTCTTTTAAAACCATTGTTACACCTCCTGAATATAATCACTTATGCGGTTTAATTAACGAGCTTCTTACAACCGGAGTAACACCTTGGGGCAAAGAGAGTTCCATCACAAGCGGGCCTCTCCTCACAGAAATCCATCCAAGTCCCGGTATCGCAATATCTTCACCTTCATTTACTTCATAGGTATGTTTTTCAAATACTATACCCTCCATACTAAAAGAACTGTCATACGGCGGTACAATTACTTTTCTGTTTTCAAGAATATCTTTTATCCTTTCTTCTTTAGTTTCATGAAACGAAACATTTTGCGGGGCATAGACCAGAAAAACAGGATCATACATACTTTCTGATACCGGTAAGACCTTAAAGTAACATAATGCACTTACTATCATCACTCTCCCTGCCTGCAACCTAAATGTTTTTCTGCTTATCTCTTTAGCAGGAATCATTTTCACTTGAGTAAATATATCAAAAAAATCACATACTCTGTCTTTCGGTTCTATCCCAGGCGTGTCATACAGTTCAATATTTGAATCTTTAAGCCTTGTTTTGATAAAGTTAAGAGTGGTTCCTGGATAGGAGCTTACGGTAACCCCAGCATCTGTTATCTCATTAAGGACTGACGATTTTCCGACATTCGTTACTCCTATTACAGCAACTTTAGTATCGTTAATTTCTGATATCATTTTTGAGAGTCTGTTTATTCCAAAACCGCTTCTGGTACTTATTATTCTTATGTTATCCCTTTTTACTCTTATAACCTGGCTTACTCTATCGCAGACCCATTCCTTTATCTCTTCATATTTTACGGCATTAGGCAGAAGATCGGCTTTATTTACAGCTATTATAAGATTCTTGTTTTTTAGTTTAAGTGCAATATCAGTGCGGAAAGTTCCTTCAAAGTCAATAATATCTATCACCCATACTATAGTATTAAAGGTTTGAAGAATATCTTCTAGTTTCTGATAAAAATCCGTTCCCATTCCCACAGGAAGGAACTTATTGTAGTGCTTGATCCTATAGCATCGCTGACATAATACTTCATCTCCTGCGGCCATTCTTTCTGTCATCACAGAAAATGGAATATAACCGGCTTTATCCTGGTTTTGATTCTGTATTTCAATGCCGCAGCCGCTGCATTTGCTCATATCTGTTCACCTCTGATAAGATTGGGTTTACGTCTCATAGACTTTATAACCAGCTTTTCAAATATGCGGAAAAACTTGGTATGAAAACCTTCTCTGCTGCTTAACGGATTCACTTTCACCGTATAAAATCCGCAGAGATTTCCTGCTATAACATCAGTGAAAAGTTGATCACCGATAAGGACAGTTTTATCCCTGGAATAACCGGCCTGCGAAATTTTTCTTTTTAGCTTGCAGGCCAAAGGCTTCATACTCATACCGTTGACTTCTATCCTCATATTTTTGAGCTGAAGTCTTACGTCAGAAAATCTTTCATCCTTACCGTTAGATGCTATCATTATTTTAAACCCCATATTTAAAAGAGCCCTTAAAAATTGTAAAGTTTCTGCGTCTATCTCGTTAGAATGCCATGGCATAAGAGTATTATCAAAATCAAAAAGTACTGTATCATATCCGTACTCCAAAAGCATAGTGTAGTCTATATCACGTATGCTTTTTTTAAACTCATTTGGTACGGCCAGATCCATTATTCTGAACATCCATCCTACTGTATAGAAAAACAGATAGTAAAAGACTCTTGACATAAAAGCAACCATTTTTTTAACCTTACTGTCAATACCATATGTATAAGGATTTATAAGAACAGTATACAGACCCAGAATATTACCTGCCATAATATCCGTAAAAAAAAGATCGCCGACAATTATACTTTCCTTGGCTGTTGTGTTCATGAGATTAAGAACATTAGAAAGTTTTGCAGTTCTAGGTTTACGCATATCTGCATATACTTTTACTCTACCTTGGGTACTTTCATAGACATGTCCGACTCTGTCATAAGGAGCATTGGTCACTATGGCCACCTGATATCCCATATCCAAAAGACGCTCGAACAGATCGAGCGTCTTTTCTGTTATTTTTTTCTGATTCCAGCCTGTTACTGTAAAGTCGTAATCAAAAAGAACTGTCTTAAAACCAAGAATACGGAGAGTTTTATAATCAATGCAATAAATATCCCGGCACTTTTCATTAGGAACGGGGATTCTTTTAAACAACCCCGTTGTGTGGCTCAACTTTTACTACCTCCAGTTCAACTTGTTCCGTCATTGAATTTATTAGCTTAATGGCTTCATCTTTCAGAGGACCGGGTACAATTATTTTCAGAAGTCCGTTTTCCTGTCTGTTTCTTACAGACATTAAATGCGCCTGTGATTCAAGAAGATACGTCACAATATGTATCTTTTCCTGATCTATCTTTACATAAATATCATATTCCCTGAAATCAGTCATTTTTACTCCTTCATTAAAGAATCTCTGCCGCTTTGGAAGCTAATTCTGATCTTTCACCTTTAAACATACTTACATGTGCAGCAAGAGGACTGCCTTTGAACTTTGATGCAACATAAACCAAGCCGTTTGAAGAGTTGTCAAGATAAGGATTATCAATCTGGAATGGATCTCCAGTTAGCACTATCTTGGTGCCTTCCCCAGCCCTTGTTATTATCGTTTTTATTTCATGTGGAGTCAGATTCTGAGCTTCGTCTATTATTATATACTGATTTGGTATCGACCTGCCGCGTATATACGAAAGCACCTCTACTTCTATGATATCTTTTTTTGAAAGATATTCATCAACCTTTTTTCCTTTAAGAGAGCATAAAAACTCAAGATTATCGTATACCGGCTGAAGCCAAGGTTTCATTTTATCCTCAATGCTACCAGGAAGATATCCTATATCTTTACCCATAGGTATTACCGGCTTTGAAACCAGCATCTTTTTATAAAATTTTGATTCAAGTATCATTTTCAAACCAGCGGCAACGGAAAGAAGAGTTTTCCCAGTTCCGGCTATTCCCACAAGGCTCACCAAAGGAATAGAAGGATCCAAAAGTGCATCAAAAGCGAATATCTGCTCATAATTTTTAGGCCTTATCCCGAATACTTCCGAGATGTAACTTGTATTCACCGGCGAAAACACATTCTTATGACCGTTATACC
>JAKJGQ010000066.1 GCA_022704305.1 Thermotogae bacterium
TAATTGTACTTCGCATTACAAAAGGTATTACCACTGAAAACATCGGGGTACTCATAAAGTTTATAAACATAGCAAACAAAAAAAGTATCATAAGATTTTGAGACTTCTTTATATAACCCAGTCCTTCCTTTATATCTTCAAAAAATATCTTTACACTAAGTTTTTTATCTCTGATAACCGGTCTTTTGTAAACTATGAATATTTCACTTATGGCAGAAAGCACGAAAGAAACTGCGTTTATAAGAAAAACTCCACTTATCCCGACTGCTGAATATATAAGGCCTCCGACCGCAGGACCGAGAATCCTTGCCGTCCAGTCAAAGGAACTTACCAAAGAGTTAGCCTTTCTAAGATCACCGGAACGCACCAGATCGGGAAGCATTACAGAACCTGTCGAATAATTGAATATGGCATCCAAAACAGCAAGTATTATCTGTCCGATTATAAGAACCGTTATATTAAGACCGCCGTAGATACTTACTACCGACATAATAAATATAAGTATGCCTCGTGCAAAGTCCATATTAACCATGATATGTTTTCTGTTCAACCGATCTCCCAAAACACCCGCAATCGGAAGCATTATAAGCATAGGAACAAGTGAAAACATAGTTACTGTACTCATTATTTTAGCTGATCCTGTAAGATCAAGAATAAACAAAGGTATTGCCATAGCTTGTATACCGCTTCCTAATATTGAAACAAATCTTCCCCACACATAAAGAACAAGATTTCTCTTTTCTAAGCTGTTCATAAATCCTCCTAAAAATATAATTTTGAACTTCAGTAAAAATTTTATCATCAATAATTAAAAAAGTCAAGTTTTTTGTTAAAATTTTTTATGAAATAAATTTTTTTATGTTTTAAATGAATTTTTTTGTTTTTAACTCTAATAATTTCTTCCTGTTCAGGAAAGTCTTACTGTGCAAAAAAGTTTTCATATTATATTTTTGTTTTTAACCTTAATAAATATATAATATGTTATGACCACAAGTCATAAATATGTATTCCATAACAGGAGGCGGAAAATGAAAATAGGAATAGTAACTGACAACACATGCAACATACCAGCTGCAGAGCTTGAAAAAAACGGAATAGAGTATGCAAGCCTTTATATAATGAATGGCGAAAAATCCACAAGTGCTGACCAGATATCAAAAAATGTATTTTATGATGAAATTCAAAAAGCACAGTATATTCCAAAAACATCTCAACCATCGGTTGACGATTTCATAAAAACATACAGCAAAGCACTTGCACAATACGATAAGATTATCTCTGTTCATCTTTCTTCAAAACTCAGCGGAACGGTAAACTCTGCGAATCTTGCAGCAAAAGAATTTGAGCCCGGACGAATAACCGTCGTAGATAGTCTGCTCACCAGCTGGGCACTGGGCTTTCTGATACTTCATTTAAAAGACAGAATAAAAGACGGAGCACAGGATATATCAGAGCTCGCAGGTTTAGCCGGAGAGTTTCATAAAAAAACACGAGTGTTTTTTTCCGTTGGAAATCTTGAATATCTGCACAAGGGTGGAAGAATAGGAAAGGGAAAAGCTCTTTTGGGCTCTATCCTCCAGCTCAAACCTATTCTTCAGCTTAAAGACGGAGAGATACATCCTTATAAAAACATCCGTGGAATGAACGGTGTCCTTAAAGAACTGGTTAATCTGGCAGTAGATGAAGGGAAGCAGCCAAACGGAATCGCTATCGTTTCGACAGGAAACGCTTCAATAGCCTCCTATGCAACTGAAAGAGCAAAAGAAAAAAATATTGATATTTCAAAAATACGTACAGGCTATATCGATGTCGTTCTTGGACTTCATCTCGGACCTGATTCGATAGGAGTAATCACCTATTACGAGTAGATTATTTTTTTATAAAAAATTATTATATAATAATATTACTTTCAATCTTTTTCAGGGGAGGAGTATAAATGAAGAAAACTTTTCTCATCGTTTCATTTTTTTTATTGCTTGTTTTTGAAGGATTCTCTCAATCAACTTTCAGATGGCAGGATCAGATCATATACATGGTTATGATCGACCGTTTTTCAAACGGCAATCCTTCCAATGACAGACAGACCGAAACAGGTATAGAAGCAGGAAATGTAAACTCAAAGTACAATGGCGGAGATTTGCAGGGATTGATCAACCGGCTCGACTATATAAAAGAGCTTGGCGTTACCGCTATCTGGATTACCCCGCCTGTTGCCAATCAGTGGTGGGATGACTCTGTAGACTACGGAGGATACCATGGCTACTGGGCACGCAATTTTTCAAAGATAGATGAGCACTTCGGAACTAACGAACTTTATACCGAATTTGTAAAAAAAGCCCATGAAAAGGGTCTATACGTTATTCAGGATATAGTACCCAATCACACCGGAAACTTTATTATATACAGCAACGGCAAGTACAGTCTTAATGAAAAATCCATACCTGTCAGTAAGCCGCAGCAGTATCCTTTCAATATGAATGATTTCAACGATCCCAAGCAGAGAGAGCTCGCCATATACCACTTTCCATCTCTTATCGGTGAATTAGATATCTATAATACATCCTTTTCAGACTTAGACGACATCAACACCGAAAATCCGCAAGTACGGAAAGTTCTTAAGGAAATCTACGGAAACTGGATAGAGACAGCCGGTATAGACGGATTTAGGGTTGATACGGCCAAATATGTGGAAAAAGAGTTCTGGCAGGATTTTTTCAAGGGTGAAAACAATATTTACGAAAAAGCCCAATCACTGGGAAAAGATAACTTCATAGCTTTCGGAGAAACATGGATAAGCCCCAATCCGTATGAAAACACTGCCGACATTGAAATAAACAAGTACTTTGATTATGGGTTCAACTCAATGCTTGACTTTGGTCTTCTGACCGATATAAAACGTGTCTTCAAAGAAGGGAAGCCAACCTCATACCTTGAGTACAGACTCACTCAAAGACAAGAAGTGTACAAAGATCCGTCCATGCTGGTAACTTTTGTGGACAACCATGACATGGACAGATTCCTCAAGGGAGCAACCATAAATGACCTTAAGATTGCCCTTACGCTTTTATATACCATACCAGGAATACCTCAAATATACTACGGTACGGAACAGGGCTTTACAGAAACACGCGCAGCCATGTTCAAAGAAGGATTTTCAAGTATGGGAGAGGATCATTTTAATAGTAATTCCGATCTTTTTAAGTTTATCCAGGCCATAAACAAAATGAGAAAAGAGATCCCGACCTTCAGATACGGTAGAATAAAAGTACTTTTTTCTGACAGCACAGGACCAGGCATACTTTGCTACAGCATCGAGTATGAAAATGAAAAATATCTTATTCTTATGAATACTAATTCAAAAAGGAAGTACGCTACCGGAATAAAACTTGAAATTCAGGACGGTACGGTTTTGAAACCTGTTATGTCTATGAATGTACCTCAAAATGACCTGGTTTACGAGGGAAAACTTGATACCTCCCTTAACGAAAAATCCTTTATAATCTACAAAGTAACTGATGAAAAAGCTACTCTCAAGCCTAAAACCGTTTCGGTACAGCTCGATATGCAGCTCCAGGGAAAAACCTTTTCAGATGACTTTTATATAAAAGGAAGAGCTAACGGAGCAAAGTCGGTAAGACTTATCATAGACGGAGACGATAAAGAGTATGCGGTTATAAATCTTTCCATGAAAGAAAATGAAGAGTGGAGCATTCCTGTTAAGATAGCCGACTTTACTCCAGGCAAGCATACTGCTTTTGTAAAAGCCTTCGGAAAGACACCACTCTTTTCCGATTACTCTCCTACGGTTTATTTTTCACTTGACATTCCACAAAATGAACTCGCAGCCGTTGAAGATCCATTGGGCGATGATAACGGCCCGCAAGGAAAATACTCTTATCCAAAGGATCTTACCTTTAAGAATCAGCAGGATATGCTAGGGGCAAGAGTTCAGCAGATCGGGACAATGCTGAGCATTGAAATAACTATGCGTGAACTCAGCGACGTTTGGGGTCCGGCAAACGGTTTTGACCACGTCACTTTTCAAATATTTCTGGACAGTCCGAATAAAAAAGGAGTCACGGCTCTTCCAAAGCAGAACGCTCTGATGCCTGCCGGTCTGGACTGGGATTACCAGCTCTATATAACCGGATGGTCTTGTTCGGCATACAACAGTACCGGTGCAGGAACTGACAGCTACGGTCTGCCTGTTACTCCGGCTCCGGGAATAAAAGTAGAAAAACAGTTTTCAAAAATAACCTTTTCACTTCCTCTTTCGGTAATTGAAACCAACACCATGAAAAACTGGAACATATACATAACCACTTATGATTATGACGGAATAGAAGCCGTTTTAAGACCAATAAGTCCTCAGGGAGGACAGTGGGCATACTCCGGCGGTCAGACCGATTCTCCTAAGATAATGGATGATCTTTTGATAAATATAAAATAAACAAGAGGCGTATGCCTCTTGTTTATTTTATTGATTGCTGTTACTACTGTTATTTCCCAGCTTGCTCAAAAGGTACGAACCTTGGATACTCATTTTGGAAACTGCCTGCTCCATCTTAGAAAAAGTCTGGTAAAGATCCGCTTCTTTTTTCTGAAGTTTATTAATTGCATTTACAAGCCATTTGGCAATCCTATTCATTTCTTTTCCTATAGTACCGTTAGTACCCGAGATCTGATCTATCGTACCGCTGTACTTTGTAACCTGCCATATATAATCCTTGACCTGGGTAACTACTCCTGAGTTCTTGGCATAAATGGGTTTATTGGTTGAATCATAGCCCACAACCACTTCTTTTTCCTCGGATATAATATTCCATACGTCAATGGGATTTTCCTTAAGCTTGGCTTTAAGAGTGGATTCATCAACGGACAGATGACCTTTGAGCGTATTTTCATAAGTTTTTCCGGCATCTCCGTTTATTATACCTATCTGTGAAAACGAAGAATACTTGGGTTTATCTTCTGAATACCAATCCACGGTACCGTATGAAATGCTTCTCATCTTCATGAAAATATTCTGAAGATTGTTGTCTCCTCTGAGAACCACTTCAAGTTTTTGCTCTTCGGTCATATCCTCGGTCATTGCATCAGGATCTTTTGGTCTCGTCGGACTGCTGACATCAATAGTCGTTGATGCCGGTGTCTTTTTATATCTCACATAAAGAAAGTCCATAAGCTCATTGTACTTTGTAACGTATTCTTTTATCTTTTCAACTGATTTATCTACATCCTGTTCTACATCGATCTTGGTATATGTTGAAGATGTCTCCGAAAGACTTTTTAGGTTTATGGTTATGTCTTCAAAAACAACATTGTTGGTCCAAGAAGTCACAGTCATAGCACCTGTTCCAGATGCTGATGAAGAAACTTTAACAATTGCAGCCTCACCGGCGCTTATAGTACCTGCAAGAGTTGCCTCGTCAGGCTCAAGCATCTTAAGAGCTACAAGAAGCTTCTTTCCACCGCTGTCCTTTCCGCTTATACTTATATCAGCAGGACCGCCTTCCCTGTTTTCAACAAAAAACCTTCCGCTGCTGTCAACAGAAGCCGTAGCACCGGACTGAGATCCGTTTATCTTAGCAATAAGAGTTGTAAGGGAATCACTTGATGTAAAAGTAATATCCACACCGTTTACAGTAATAGTATTTTCTATTGAGCTTACTCCGGAAACATAGTTGCTGAAAGCTTTAGACTGTCCCACAGACCATACAGGCTCGGTACTTTCCAAACCGCTGAGGGTGGTGGATGTCTGATACTTATAGCTTACGCTGTCCATGCTTTTTCCATCTAAAGATGAGTCGCTGAATACACTGAACTTACCAGTAGTATAGTTTATAAACCCCACTACGGTACCGTCAACCTTTTTTAGGTTTCCTCCGCCGTCATCTTTTAAGGTCTGGAGTCCTCCGTTGAGGCTGAACGTAATACTTCCGGGTATAAGAGGAAGGTTGTTCAGGGTATCGTCTGCGGGAGTAGGATATGTTCCGCCTACAACCTCACCGCTTACAGAAGTTACGACTTTTCCTGTCGAATCAGCCGCACCGTTCAACTTAAACACATCAAAAAAGTTTGATGTATCCGAACTTGATCCCAGTATAATTTTATTTGTGTCTCCCTGCTTTACAAGCTGAAGCTTTCCATTGTTTAACTCCGCAGTCATCGTTCCAGAGAACTCTGTGTTTATTTTATCCAGTATCTGCTGGACAGTAGGATCTCCTGTCGAAAGCGCCGCCATATCAATACTGACGTTTTTAGTTATATTCCCGTTGGAATTTACTGTTTTTATCGTAAAGGTATTTACCGACGGATCTCCGCTTGCGAAAGAAGGAGTGGTGGTATACGATAGCTCACTAAATTTTTTGGTAAGCAGAACATCATCCCTTATAAAGTTAGGACCGCTGGCTGCAGTATACTTGGAAGGTGATGCCATCTGCACAACATTAACGTATAAGGATCTATTTATAGCTGCCGGCTGTGCGGTAACTGTTATGACTTTTTCATCAGCAGACGTTACTTTCTTGGGGATAAGGGTACTCTGTATTCTGAAGTCAGCAAGATACGACCAAAAATCACTGAGTTTCTTATCCACAGCCTGCCAGGCCTTCTGTTGATATGAGAGCTTATCAAACTTAGTCTGTTCCCTTTCCACAGGAACTAATTTCTTTTCCATTATTTTGTTTATCATAGACTTGGTATCTATACCGGTAAGACCGGCCATCTGCATTGAACCAAGATATGGATTGTCAGCCATTGAATTTATACCTCCTGATTCTTTATTTATTTAAACATCTAAGTTTATTATCGACTGTAACTACAGGTTACTTTATGCTATAATTTTAATATACTGCTTTTGCATTTACGGACGATAAAATGATATGACTATTTAGAAAAACGGGGTGAAATTATGCCGGAAAATACCAACAATGCAAAAGTAATCACTAACGGAACTTACAGTAAGTTTATAAAACCGCAGATAATAAACAACAACCAGGTACGCGTCGATCAGCTCTCACAGAAACCACGGGAAGAACCAAAGGAAAGACGCGATCCGGCGGAGCAGTATCTTGAAAATTCAATACTTACTGCAAGTCCTCAGGAACTGGTGCTTATGCTTTTCAACGGCGCAATAAAGTTCATGAACCAGTATATTGACTCTGCTTCAAAAAAAGAGTATGCAAATGCACACACAGCGATAATACGTGCCCAGGATATATTCATAGAACTAATGTCTACTCTTAAGCCCGAATATGAGATTTCAGGAAATCTTTTCGGTCTTTACACTTTTATACTTGACAACCTTGAAAAAGCCAACTTTAAGAAAGAAACCGAGCCAGTTTCACAAATGATAGAACTTACCAAAGATCTGCGCGATACATGGGAAGAAATTGTTAAAAATCCGAACGGAAAACCACCTGAGAACCAGACAGAAAAACAATAATATTTTCTAATTGGTGAAAGGAGGGAGCAGCATGGACATTTACGGAATCAACGCAAACAACTCCGTCTTACAGCAGGCTGTATCGCTTAGAGTTATGAAAATGGCTGTTGATACGAAGAAAGAAGGGGCTGACATGCTTGTCCAAAGCATGCAGGAAACAACACAGGCAATGCATCAGGCTCTGAATCCTTTCCTTGGGAACAACCTTGATATTTACGCTTAACACCTGCTATGGTTGCCCGTAAGGGCAACTTTTTTATATTTACTATGTTTTTTATATTATATACTGTGATAGTGCCAAAAAGGAGGACGAAATGCATATTTTGACTAAAGACGGAGTTTTCAGATTTATAAGTACTCCGATAAACTGCAATGATTATATAACCCCTCTTATAACCGACTCTCACATGCACCTTTTATCTTTCGGAAAAAAACTTATGACACCGTCTCTGGAAAATCTTACTCTCGCACAGATAAAAGAACTTATTGTTGAAAAGCTGCAAGAAGGAAGATCCCCAATATTCCTACGAGGCTGGGATGAATCAAGCGCCCAGGTTACAAGGGGATTTATCGATGAAATCACTGTTGATACACCGGTTATACTTATCAGAAGATGCGGCCATAAGGCGGTGGTAAATAAACCTGTTATAGACACGGTGGACTTCTCTACAGAAAGCTCCTATGTTGACCCTGCCAGCGGTACCGTCACTGAAAATGCCATAAAAGTTCTTTACTCCGCCATAAAGGAGAACTTTGATATCAAAAAAGCTTTTGAACATGCAGTTGGCTATCTTACTTCAAAAGGCTACGGATTTGTACATTCCGATGATCTTCACGGAATAACCCCCGAAGAACTCCCCTTTGAAAATTCCAAACTCAAGATATTCGAAAAAGTAGCAGTAAATAGCTGTGATGAGCTTTTCTCATTCAGCGAACAGGGATACTTTGAATACTTCCGCTCAGTAAAAATATACGTGGACGGTTCCTTCGGTGCAAGAACTGCCTTACTCTCCCAAAAATATAACGATATCGAAAGTCTGGGACAAAAAGTTTGGAATAAAGACCAGATAGCTCAAGCACTTAACTTCTGCGAAGAAAAGAACCTTCACCTCGCAATGCATGCTATAGGAGACGGAGCCATTGATGAAATACTCGGTGCAATGGAAAAGGTAAACCCGCATAAGCTCCACAGAATAATCCATGCTTCTCTTGTACGTGACGACCAGCTTGAACGGATAGCTTCCCATCCGGTAGTACTCGATGTTCAGCCAGCTTTCATAGAGTCTGACAAAGCACTGGTTCCACTGTGCCTTGGAGAAAGATCAGTTTTTTGCTATAGGTTCAAAGATTTCTTCAGTCACTCTATCCCTGTCACCTTTTCCTCAGATGCCCCGGTGGAAACACCTGATTGGGTAAGAGATTTGAGTATTCTTTCAGAGAACGGTGTTTCTCTGAGGCAAAGCATTGTTTCTATGACATACGGAGCATCGTCAATTGATGGCTTTGAAAGGGATCCGCTCACAACAGGAAGATATCTTGTATTTAAGTGTGATCCATTTGAAAAGATAAGTATCCCACAGATTTTAGGATGAATTAGCATTTTTTGTTTGCTTTTGCTTAAAAAATAAATTACGAATATATTTACCTGCTATCTTCTTATTTATAGAATATATTTATCTTGATTTTCTTTATTTTACATTAGCACTTGACAATATTGAGTGATAATGATATTATTGTATTACATAAAAATATGAGATGGGAGGAAATATATATGACAGCATACATAAGATACTTACCGGCAGATGACGAGTGCGGTTTTTGTTCTTCAGTATTGAACGGACAGGAGTACGATATTTCAGAATTAATGGCAAAAGATTCAACTTATCGCGGAATCTCACCTGATACCGATATATATGAAAAAGATGAAAAGATAATTTTTGAAACGGAACTGCCAGGACTTTCTAAAAATGATATAAAGATAAAGGTTCAAGAAGATATCTTATCAGTATCGGCTCAGAAAAGCGTTGATGCCTCCAGAAAGTTTCTCCGAAAAGAACGTGTTTACGGAAAACTGGAACGAACCTTCAGATTGCCTAAGGATTATGATGTCAACTCTCTTAATGCCAGATATGAAAACGGAGTGCTTACACTAGAGCTTTCAAAGATAAAAAACGATAACAAGGTACGTGAAGTTCAGGTATTATAACAGAATAAACCAAAAAGGACTCGAGAGGTCCTTTTTTGGTCATAAAAATAGACAGGAGGAAAGAAACAATGGCTGAAAAAATGCAATTTCAAGCTGAAACTAGGCAACTTCTGGATCTTATGATCAACTCTATATACACTCATAAGGAAATTTTCCTTAGAGAGCTTATATCAAACGCTTCTGATGCTTTGGATAAGGCTAGATTTCGTTCTTTGACCGATACAAGCATCCTGGCGGATGATACTGAACTGAAAATACTTCTGGAAATTGACAAAGAAGCAGGATGTCTAAAAGTATCAGACAACGGAATAGGAATGAGTTATGATGAAGTTATCCAGAACATCGGAACAATAGCCAAAT
>JAKJGQ010000067.1 GCA_022704305.1 Thermotogae bacterium
ATAGGAGATGTTGATCTTAATAAGATAAAAGAATTCACTTTTAGTCTAAATACCAGCCAGAAGATCAAAACCTTTTACCTTGGTTTTAAAGATGTCCAAGGCATACAGGAGTTTTTGCCGGCAAAGCTAACATATGTTCCCGGAGAATGGAACAATGCAATAGTTCATGTAAGTGCTGACAAATACACCGTTGTGGATACAGAGCATCTAAACTTTGTCGGGTTGAAGTTTGAATTTGAAAACAATGAAAAGATTTTAATCGATAACGTTACTCTAAGATACAGGTTTCCTACTCTGTGGAACTATAAAAACGTCCTTCAGCAGAACGATTTTGCAAGATATATGCTCAACTCTGCAATAGTATCGGCCTGCCATGTATTTGGAAATCTAATTTTCTGTTCCATGGTCGCCTACGTTTTCGCACGGAAAAAATTCCGTGGAAAAGAAGTACTATTCGCCATTGTTCTGAGCTCGATGATGATACCTCTGCAGGTAAAAATCATCCCCATATTCAAACTTATGCAGTTCCTTGGCTGGGTTGACACTCTTTACGCTCTTATAGCCCCGGGAGTTGTAACTTCTTTCGGTATATTTTTCATGCGGCAGTATATCGAACAGATACCCTTTGAACTGGATCAGTCGGCATACGTTGACGGAGCAAACGACTTTAAAATATTTACAAAAATCATCATGCCCCTTTCAACACCTGCCCTTGCCGTATTAGCCATAAACACCTTTGTGGCAAGCTGGAATGACCTGTATATGCCTCTTATCCTCACTTCTTCAAACAATACGAGAACTGTTCAGGTAGGACTGGCAACCTTCAACAGAATGCACCAGGTCGCATGGCCGGAACTTATGGCTGCATCCTCTGTGGCAGGAATACCTATCATTATAATATTTTTAATCTTTCAGAAAAAAATAATCTCAGGCATGGTGGAAGGAGCCGTTAAATACTGACAGAGGTGAACTATGGAAAATTATTTTGAATACAAGGGCATAGTTGAAGGCTTTTACGGCCGTGAATGGAGTCACGGCGAACGCAAAGATATTATAAGCTTCATGGGTAAAAAAGGATACAACCTTTACATCTATGCCCCCAAAACCGACCCTTTCCACAGATTACGCTGGAAAGACCCTTATCCCTGTGGATATGATAAAGAGTTCGCTGAGCTTATAAACCTTGCTGCAAAAAATCATGTGGAGTTTTCGGCTGCCGTAAGTCCGGGTCTTTCTCTTATATACTCACATGATGAAGATCTGGAAAAGCTTTTTGAAAAATATACTTTCTTTTCCAATCTGGGAGTAAAAAAATTTTCTCTGTTTTTCGATGACATTCCTCTTTCTCTGAACCATATGGCAGACAAGGAGAAGTACAGTTCTCTTGCCCATGCCCAGTCTGATTTTTCAAACAGACTGTACGATATGCTCCTTAAAAAAGACCAGGATGCAAAGTTAATCATATGCCCGACCCTTTATCATGGAACCGATCCCGTCCAATATCATACCCTCCTCGGAGAATGTCTTGATCTGCGAATAGATATTATGTGGACAGGAGAAGATGTTTGTTCCCAAAAACTGCTGACAGAAAATACAAAAAAAATATCCCACGCTTTCAGGAGAAAAGTACTCTACTGGGACAACTTCCCTGTAAATGACTCTCTAATGTGCGGAGAACTTCATATAGGGCCTTACGAATCAAGGGAAAAAGATCTTTACCTCTACTCAAAAGGAATAGTACTCAACCCTATGAATCAAGCTTATGCAAGTATGCTTGTCATGGCCGATGCCATAAATTATATGAACTTTCCCGATTCCTACGACCCTGTAAAATCAAAAGAACTTTCACTCAAAGAGCTTTACCCGGATGCCTATAACGGACTCCTGACGTTAGTACACTTTAATCTTAAAAGTCCGCTACATCCGCAAGGATTTGAAAAAATAAAAGAGCTTGCACTGGCATTTGAAAGCGAATACAGCCTCAGACCAGTTCAAGCGGTTGAAAAGTATACAATTCTTATAGAAGAGCATATCCAAAACTTAACTTCCCTTGAAAAAACAGATGAAAAACTCTGGAAAGATATATTACCTTGGGTAGAAGAACTGAGCGCAAAGCTTCGAATTATGCTTGAAACTTTTGAATTGATAAAACTTAGCTCTGACATACAGTGTGAGTTTCCTTCAAAAACCGATATACAAAAAGCGGAAGAAAAAGTATTCTACTTGGAAAGAAAAATATCAGAAAGCATCGGATTTCAAACCTTTTCCGGCGGTATAGACTTTTTGGGTTTTTGCCTGAAGTATCTGCTCCAGGCTAAAAGTCTTTTAAAACTTACCCAATACTAACTTATACACTCCTCGTACTCTTAACGTTAAAATGCGCAGGTGATCAGCTCACCTGCTTTTTTATGTTAAAAACCCAAAATACTTTACTCTTTACTGATAACAAGGAAAAGACTGGAATCATCAACTTCTACAATCTTAAATGGATAACCGGTCATCCTTCCGATCTTTTCAAACTCTTCGGGAGATCTTGTAGTAGCTCTAAAGCCATCTTTACAAACAATGACACCATCACCAGTGTTTTCCATATCAATCTCTCCCAACAACCCTTTAGATGCTTGTTCTTGAAACCATTCGAGACGGCAGTCCCAAAATTTAGAGCTATAAGTGCTGAAGAAGGCATGTCCTCCGGAGTTTAGTAAATTCATTATATTTTTTATATCTTCTGGTGTGATTCTCATTGAAGAAATCCCGTTCTGTAAACATAATACAATATCAAATGTACTTTTCACTGTAATATTATGTACATCCATTTTTATAACATCTGCATTCGGAAGAATTTTTAAATACTCTTTTGCAAGTACTACATTGTTTTCAGATATATCAATCCCAATAACAGATTTACAAAAAGGTGCAAGCTCTTTGATGATTCGTCCATAACCCGCACCAAGCTCAATTACTGTTTTATCTGCATTTATAGAACTGCGGACATAATCAATCTCTGCCTTTAAATATTGTTTTATGCGCATAATTTTTGTGTCATATACCTTAAATAGTTTCTCTGCATTAAGCTTATCGTTATAGTAATTATCTCCCACTTTCACTTCCCCCTTTTACTGCATTTTTGCCGATGTAATTGAATTACCTTGGTATAATAGATATATCCTATACAATTTTATTAGGAGGTACTAGCTATGGCAAAAAAAATCCGAAAAATGCTTGGTGATCTAAACGCACCGGAAACTATAGCACTTATGCGGCTGATTGATACACAAAGCAGGTCAACAATCTGCAACTGGTGTATTGAGTATGCAGAAAAACACATTCTTCCTGTATTTGAAAAGAACTGTCCTGACGACGGGCGTCCCCGAAAAGCATTGAACGCCGCACGTAACTACCTTGAAGGCAGAACGAGCTTCACTGAAGTAAAAAATATTATTCTAAACGAATGCCATGCTGCTGCGCGTGAACTTAACAGCAACCCTTCCGCACAGGCAGCAGCACGTACCTGCGGACAGGCAGCGGCTGTTGTTCATACTCTTTCACATTGTTTGGGAGTTTATTTCTACGGAGCAGCAGCTCTTGCCTATGACAGTCTCGGAGTGAATGCAGCTGACGATGAGTACAGTGAGTTTGCTGCCCGTGTGTGTATTAATCTGACAGAAGCATTGCAGTCTATTGCAGTTGAAAACGAACCAAATCCTGCAAAAATAAAATGGTATTGTTAATTTAACGCTTTTTTCTAAATATTATAATCAGTATCTAGTATATCTTCTTCGATACTTTCCACGGCATCCATAACATCAGATTCGTCTGCAAATACTTTTTTTATTTTATCTTTCATGCTCATGAACTTTTCATCGGCTTTCTTGATTAGTCCCATCAGATATCTGGCTTTATCGGCATTCCCTGATTTTTTAGTTTTTATGGCTTCATTTATCGCATCATCTCTGTAAACATCTATTACAGACATTTCAGTATCATTATCCGGATCTGTCGATATTATTTCTTCATACTCCATAACTATTCTTTCTGCTTCGTCATTTGGGTATTTCTCCATATTTCGCCGCCTTTCATCATTATTTACAGCTCTTTCATCACTCTTTCAAAAAAGAGTCTGAATCCTTTTGCATGAATTATCTCCTGTTGATATCTCTCGTCATCAGATTCATCCAGGTAGTAGCACCCGGTTTGTATATTTACGGATATTGAGTCAAGTGGAAATCCCGATATTCTTGTTTTATGTGGTTTGTCAGCTATCATAAACTCTGTTTTTGTTTTGCGGCGTTATTTGTTCCATAGATTATCTGCATGCTCTTTATCTACTTCTTCCTTTTAAAAACTGCTACTGCTTCCCTGCCGTATCCCTGTCCTCCGGTTGTAGCAAAGCACGATACCAGCTCCCATCCTTCTTCTCCCGCCTCGTTAAGAGTCTCATCAAAAGTATCTGTTTTAAGTACTCCTCCCATAAATCCACTAAGCTCAATCTTTAAGGTTCTGTACTCCCATTTTTCCATATTGCAGCCTCCTTTTAGCAATACTCAAGTATAATAAACTCAACTGTTTCCGTCATAGTCTGACGGATATATTTCTTCATAAATATAAATCCTTCCAATTCAAGAAACTTCAAAATTCTCTCTTCGGATGATTTTATCTGAATAACTATCTTTCTGAGCGGATAATGAAGTACACACTCTTCTTTAAACTTTTTGACTATATATTTTTCATGATCTTTGTTATAAATATTAGGAGCAACTCCCAAGTCCGCCATTATATAGTCATTGTTGTCTGTAAGCCTTATAACTGCACATAAACTGCCATATTCATCGGTTACAGAAAAAAAACGGTTATTCTTGATGTCAAAAGATAAAATATTGTCAAACTCTCCTACACAGAACCTGCAACCTGAAAGCTGTTTCAATTGTTTTTCATTTAATTCGGTTGTTGTAAGCTTCATTCTTCATCCCCTATAAACTTAAAGATTGTACTCTAAATGCCTATCAAATGGTTCAATCTCATAAAGCACCGGATTTATTTCCTGAGCAGGCACACATCTTAACCTACTGTAAAAAGCTTGTGCATTTTCACAAGAACTAGCCGAAATATAAATCTTCTTTGCACCCATATGTTTTGCCCTGTGCTGTGCCAGCCTGAAAAGCTCTTTTCCAATTCCAATGCCTCTAAAGTTTCTTGAAACATGCAGCATAGAAAGCTGAAGATACTGTTTTGAACTTCCAAAAAAATTATTTTCCAGCGCTGCAACACCTATAATGACGTTTTTGAAGTAAGCTGCAAAAACACATCCTCCTTTAAGCAATGTATCTTTCAGTTCTCCGGATATCTTTCTTAGTTCGTTATCATCCCAGTATTCGGTATATTTTATATCCTTAAGGATAACTCTGCCTTCTTCTTCGCGCCATGCTTTTTCTATCTCTTCGTATCGGTCAAAGCCATTGAGAAACTCCTCTGTGATCTCATCATAAGAGATCTCTCTGTACTCTATTCCCTTGCCGCCGTTTAGATATAGTTCGGTGCGACAAAGTACATTACGCGAATTGGAATAAGTAAGCAGATCATATGTTTCTTCGAAGCTGCCCCATCTGAAATCTGCTATTTCACTGGTCTGAACAGTCACCTGCTGTCCGTCCGCACCGGCCAAATAAAAAGTTACTTCCTTGTTGATCTTTCCACATAGTAAGTATCTTTCATATGCAGTGAAATTATCGATTATACTTATCTTTAAGCCTGTTTCTTCAAAAACCTCTCTGATGGCAGCCTGGATACCTGTTTCACCTTCACAGGCATGTCCTTTGGGAAATCCCCAATGCTTTTTTGTGGTTTGGCTTTTAACTGCAAGGTATTCGAATTTTTTGTGTTTTTTTCTGTATATAACAGATCCAAAAGATCTTTCGGTGTCACTCACTTTTTCCTCTCCGTTCACAGATAGAATTTTTTATTATTTCCTGAAGAAAATCATTCTCTTCTTTTATATCTTCTGCAAGTCTTACTGATGCTGTTATAACTTCAAACTCTAAGAGTTCTTCAATATCAATGCTTCCATTTTTAATATAAGTCTTAAGATACCGACTATGAAAGTCATTTTTCTCGCTAAATTCCGCAATACTGTAAGGTTTTATACCATTTTTGCTTATATGGGCACGCAGCATGAGAGAAGTTCTTGATACATCTGCCCGTTCATCGCCAATTAGAACATTTGCCCAATCTATTATAACCGGTCCGTTTTCAGAAAGTATTATATTTCCCGGATGGAAATCATAGTGGCATATTGCACATGAACTATTGATTATTTCGGTTTTCTTCAGTGCATAATCCTTTACACTGTCTCTAATTTTGGAACTTGATCTTATCTTTTTTTTAATCTCCTCTTTCAGATTAGGTTTAAGTGATGAAACTTCCTTATGCATCTGATATTGTATATGTGCAAGCATATCAGCATAATAACTTTGATTTTGAGGCTCACAGAGTATTTTTTCCATCATTGTTGGACCAATAATTTTTTCATATACTATGGCTTGATTTCCTTTTATTTCAATAATATCTATAAGTTTTGGACTTCTAATACTTTCAAGGCTGTTGATTGTTTTACTATTTTTCCCTTCGCTGCCAACACGAAAACCAGATTTGAATAATTTTATTATATATTCTTTCCCATATTCGTAAACATCAGCTGTTCTGCCTGTGCCTATGCACTTTCCTATATGCATTTCCGCCCCACATAAAGAAAATGTTCACTGCTGCCAAAAAGATTGCTGTCTTGGCCAAGCTTGTAGCATATGTCCAGCCATTTTTTATACTCTTCTTCTTCCAGTGCATTCACTTCATTTTCTTTTGAACAAAGTATATTTTCAACTCCTGCAAATGCAAGCTCCTCAAGTCCGGCATCAGCCATAAATTTTCTTGCTTCACAAGGTGACCAAAAGTAAGCTGTGGTAAATCCATTCTCAGGACTGTTGGCTCCATCTTTAAGATATCTAATGATTTGCTCTGTATCGTCAATATGATGCAATCCTTTCAAATAATCTTGAATCGGTGCATACTTAGATATGAAAGATGCAAAAATTATACCTCCGGGTTTGAGATGAATTATTGCCTGTTTAAGAACACTCATTCTTTCATCTTCGCTTACAATATGGTACAAAGGTCCCATAAGAAGTATCACGTCAAAGTCTTTTCCGTATAAGCTCAGATCTTTTGCATCAGCATGAATATATGCCACGAGCTTTACTCCGGCCTCTGCCGATTTTTCTTTTGCGGTTTTGATATTTTTGGAAGATATATCCAACAGAGAAACATGATGTCCCTTATCCGCAAGATAAAATGAGTATCTCCCGGGACCTCCCCCAATATCGAAAATATTAAGTCCTTTACCCTCGATATATTCATCCATATACTTTTTTGTAATATCAAATTCTATCCTGTGTCTGGAAAGCCTTTCCCATTCATCATAACAATTATCGTACCAATCTTGTACTTTATCCATAAATACCCCCCCGTATACTATAATAACCGTTTATAAAACCTCAAATATAAGCTTACTTTTCTATCTCTGTTAAAAATTTTTCAAAAGTATTTTCATTGAAAACTTTTATCCCTTTTTTGTCCAAAAGATCAGCAGTTATACCGTTCCCAAAAATAATTTTTCCGCTGAAAGTGCCATCATAAACTCTTCCAAATCCGCATGAAGGACTTCTTTCTTTGAGTATGGCATACGGACATTTAAAGAGCTCTGCAATTTTAAGGGTTTCCCGTGCACCTCTTAAGAAGTTTTCCGTAACGTCTTCTCCCAAGACCGTAACGACTTTTCCTTCTTTTATTTCCGCTGGTTTTCTAGGAGTTTTTAAGCCTCCGTACACCTCGGGACAGACCGGAATAAGATTGTATTTTTCAATCAAGTCTAGAACTTTTTTCTCAGGCTGGCCTTTTCCATCATAACGGCAGTTAAGCCCAAGCAGGCATGCGCTTACGAGTATATTCATGCTTTCTCCTTTATCTATGTTTTTCAACATATATAATATATTATAACTTTTTTCTCTGTATTCAACAAAAAACTTCCTCTTTATGAGGAAGTTTTTTATATCGTCTTGTTCATAACCATAACTACAAGTACACATGTAATAAGTACAAAGACTGAAAAAAAAGCAACTCCTGCGTTTATCTTTTTTTCAGTTTTTACCTGTCCTTCAGAGATCATTTTAGTCTGTCTTAGAGCCGCTACCACAGGTTTATAAAGAATAAGAACAAGAGCTGTATTAATACCGCTTTTTAAAAGATTGAAGGGCAGGAAAGCTGGCAGCAAAAGCTTGACAACTGCTTGCCGAGGATAGTTCATATATATAGGGGTTATAAGGTAATTCCACAAAAGCATAACAGCTGTCATTGCAAGACTGGCGGTTATAAGACCGGCTAGTGCCCCCTTGGCAGTCTGATGTTTTTTATATATATAGGCTGCTGTGCATGCAAACGCACACGTAGATATAACGTTCATTATAAACCCTATCACCCCTGTGCTGCTAATAGTAATCATCTCCAAAAGAGAAACCACGGCAGAAACAAAAACGGCAGTCATAGGTCCGAAGATAAACCCACCAATGGTAATAATAACATCTTTGGGTTCATACTTTAAAAATAGAACCACAGGCACCCTTGCAATAAACACCGATGCATAGGAGAGTGCGCACAGCATAGCCGCCGCAGTCATCCACCTTGCTTTTTCATTCATATCAAAGCCTCCTAAAATAAATTAACACCTGAAAGATTGGTTGTCTTTCAGGTGTTAAAATTATAAGAGCCCGTCTTATCTGCCGCCGATACAATTACCTTTAACGGTAACTGCACAAGCTTAAGCTTTTAACACATCTTCTTTCATCCAGACTTTACTGTCGGTTTTGGAATTTCACCAAATCCTGAGCTTACGCTCCTGCGCTTAAAGCGCTCGCGGACTTTACCGCCGATCGGGAATCTCACCCTGCCCTGAAGACAAATCTCTATTCAAATGTTATTTTTATTATACCGCTTCAGAATATTTTTGTCAATACTTTGTGCAATAAAAAACAAAGTATTTAAAGACGATAACGCATCTATTTCAGCTATAAAAGCATTTAATAGATCATATCTATCCACAGATACCTCAAGCTTCCTTTGAAATACCCATTTTATAAGTGTGATATAATATTCTTATAACTTTCTGTGAGGTGAAAATATGTTTGGTGGATCAGATCCTTTCGGTTCTTTTGGTATGTTTAACTTCATCTTCTACGGAGTGTTTTTCCTGGTAATAGGCATGTTCGCCGTTATCCTTATAAGTATTGTTCTTGGCTGGTTTAAAAATCAGAGAAGTCCTCTTATAGAAGTACAGGCCAAAGTTGTTGCCAAAAGAGACCATACATCCATTCATTCACGGAACAGATCAACTTCTTCTATTAATACTTACAGTTCATTTACGACATATTATGTTACTTTTCAGTTTGACACCGGTGACAGGGTCGAACTTAAAGTACCGCATGATGAGTTCGGACTTCTTATTGAAGGCGACAGTGGAAAGCTAAAGTTTCAAGGCACCAGATTCATACAGTTTGAAAGATTATAACCTACTAAAACTCTGTTTTTACCGCTTATCCATAAAACCTTTCAGATATTCACCGACGGATCTGTTCATCTCCTCAGAGAAATCTGATTGGTACTTCCGTTCAAAAAAAGCTTTCATCC
>JAKJGQ010000068.1 GCA_022704305.1 Thermotogae bacterium
TTGAAATGTTTTTTTCTGTAGGTATCCTTTTAGGAAACTTTGCGCTGGTAACTATACTTTCAAAAAAGGAAAGCAAAAAAATTATAAAGTCAGGACTGTTTTTTCAGACCATTTATTTTGTAGCAACTTCCGTTCTTATGTTCCCAGCGGTCATTATGTTTTTAAACGGTCCTTCAGTTACAATGTTTGGCTTGTTTTCACTTTCAATGGCAATAATGGGCTTTTTCAATGCTCTTATAAATACACCGCTTATGACCATTATGCAAAAGCTTATTCCTGCAGATATGCGTTCCAGAGTTTTTTCTGTTCTTGATTTTATGGGGCAGATAGCCGTACCGGTTGGTATATTTATAGTAGGAATGCTTTCTGATAAAATTGGAGTTCATTATATTTATCTGGTAGACAATATCATTGTGTTTTTTGTAGTTATGCTTTTCATATTTTCTGGGAAAGAAGAAATTCTTTCTGATGAGCCTTCCCCGGTTCAAGCAAGTAAATAGACTTTCCCAATAAACCCCTGCATTTGCAGGGGTTGACTTTTTTAAATAAATAAGGTATACTTAATTATACCATAAAAGAAAAACAGGGATAAAAAGCAGGGATAATATGGATATCGTTGAAAAGCTAAAAATTTTATCACAGTCTGCAAAGTATGATGCATCATGCGCTTCATCCGGAAGTGAACGTGAAAATTCCGGAGGGATGGGGAATGCAAGCTGTGCCGGTATATGCCATAGCTGGGCAGACGACGGCAGATGCATTTCACTTTTGAAAGTGCTTTTTTCCAACCAGTGTATGTACGACTGCGCTTACTGTGTAAACCGAAAGAGCAATGATGTCAGAAGGGCATCCTTTACCCAAGAGGAGCTTGTACAGCTTACAATGAATTTTTATAAGCGAAACTACATAGAAGGGCTTTTCCTTAGCTCTGCCGTATTTGTCAGTCCTGATGTTACCATGGAGCATATGCTGGGTGTAGTCAAAAGGCTGCGTGAGGTTGAAAAGTTCTATGGGTATATTCATCTTAAAGCTATTCCCGGTGCAGATCTTTCTATTATAAGACAGGCGGGCATGTATGCCGACAGAATGAGTGTTAATATCGAACTTCCTTCTGAAAGCAGTTTGAAAATGCTTGCTCCGGATAAAAAAAAGGATGATATTCTTAAGCCAATGGTTTTTATGGGTAAAAACTGGCTCGAAAGTACACAGGAACGTCAAAAATATAGAAAGGCTCCGCTTTTCATACCCGGAGGACAGAGTACACAGCTTATTGTAGGAGCAACGCCCGACAATGATCTTCAGATAATAAAACTGGCCGAAGGTCTTTATAAGAAGTTCAGTATGAAGCGGGTGTACTACTCAGCCTATATTCATACCAACAGTAGCGATGATAGGCTTCCTGTTCTTGCATATCCGCCACTTAGGAGAGAAAATAGGCTTTATCAGGCAGATTGGCTCTTGAGATTTTACAAATTCAGTGCCAATGAAATACTTGACAGTTCATTTCCGTATCTTGATGAAGAAATTGATCCCAAAAGCTCTTGGGCACTAAGGCATATGGAGTTCTTCCCGTTGGAGGTAAACAGGGCTGGATATGACGAACTGTTGAGAGTCCCGGGAATGGGGGTTAAAAGTATATTAAAAATACTCAATGCAAGAAGATACGGTAAGATAATGCCTGATGACCTTAAGAAATTTGGTGTAGTTCTGAAACGGGCAAGATTTTTTATTACATGCAATGGCAGAAAAATTTCTGATCTTTGCACAGATCCCTTTATTATCAGAGCTTTTCTTATGTCTAAAGCCGAAAACAAGCCCAAAAAGCTTAAACTTCCTTTTTTATACGAGGTGGGTACATGAAAGTTTTTCTATATGATGGCTCATTTGAAGGTATGTTAAGCACATTTTTTCATATACTCAAAAGCAGAGAAAGTTTTTGTTCGATTGAAAAATCAGGATTGGACAGACCTGTACTTTTTTCAGAATCAGAGTTTATTCCCACTGATAACTTAAATGCCCAGTACATAGCAAAAGCCATCTGTTCAAAAATCTCTGTCTTTTCATTTCAGAACATTATATACTCTTTTCTTTCGGAAAAGAATAGAATAGAGGATCTTTTATTCAGATACATTATCTGCGGGTTCAGAATAGGTGCAGATACGGATAGGCATCTTTCTAACAAAACAGTTTACAGCGTTAATGAGATAAGCAGGAAGGTAAGTTTTGAATGTCATAAGCTTAAGGGCTTGCTAAGATTTTCGGAGCTTAGGGATGGCAGTCTTTATGCACCGGTGGAGCCTGACTATAATATTGTTTCTATTTTATCAAAACATTTTGAAAGAAGGCTTTGCAACGAGGTCTGGATGATAAATGATGTAAAAAGAGGACATGCTGTTTTTTACAGAAACCATAATCTTGAATATTTGGAAGTAAAGGACATTGAGATAACTAAAAATACTTACTCCGAGCAGGAGAGTACTTATCGGCAGTTATGGAAGGCATACTTTGAAAGCATAGCCATAAGAGAGAGAACCAATCCAAAACTTCAAAGGGCTTTTATGCCTCAAAGATACTGGAAGTATCTTACGGAGAAGAACTAAAGAATAGTTTTGTAGGTGAATTTATCTTTATACATCTCTTTGTCTGCTTCTGAGATGAGATTTTCAGGAGATATGTGTTTTTGATGGTCGTATTCTATAAAGCCCATGCTGAAGCTGATTTTGTAATTTTTCTGGCTTATGAAGTTATACTTCTGGAGGTTTACATGTATTCTTTTTCTTATTTCATATGCTGTAATAAGATCTGTTTTAGGGAAAATTACTATAAATTCATCTCCACCCAACCGTGAAATTATATCGCTGCTACGGATGCTTGATCTGAGTATGTTTATAATATTTATAATTAATTCGTCCCCTTCTCCGTGACCATAGGTATCATTTATTTTTTTGAGATCATTCACATCTATATAGCATATGGTGAGCTTTTCACCGTTATTTATGGACATTTGCATCTGCCGTGCCAGAAAGTTAAGACCGTATAATCTGTTATATGCATTGGTAAGCGAGTCTGTTGTGGCGCATTTCCTTAACTCTTCCTCACGTATCTTCCAATCGGAGATATCAGTATGGCTTCCTACAATTCTTATCGGAGTACCTTTTCCATCGAAAACGGCTTTTCCTCTGTCTAAGACCCATACATATGTTCCATCTTTGCTTTTAACACGGTGCTCCGATATATAGCATGTTGTCTTTCCTGTATAATGATCGTTGAGCGCCTGCAGGACATCCGGCAGATCCAAAGGATGAATGCGTTCTTTCCAATCAAATTCATTTGGTATAGTTTCGTTATCTTCGTAGCCCAGCATCTGTCTGTAAGTTTTTGAAAAAAAAGCTCTGTTGTTCTTAAGATCCAGATCCCAAATACCATCGTTAGCAGCGTTAAAAACAAGCTCAAATCTCTCCTCACTTTCACGCAGCTGAGTAAGAGCTTTTATATGTGCAGATATCATACTGTTGGTCTTTTCTGCTATTTCACGATGATCTTTGAAACAAAGATCTTTTACACTCATCGGTGACATAGAGTAAGAGCTTTGTTCAATTTTGGTTTTCAAAAGTATCGATTCGTTGCGGATTTTTTTTGAGAAGCTGCGAAACAGAAGAACGGCTGTAATAAAAAGTCCGGCCATAAAACATGCACATACAATCAACTCTTTTTTAAACTTCATATCAGCCGTTTGCTTTCTTTCATGAAGAAAAGAAAGAGTGTCCTGGAGAACAGATTCGTTTACGGTGCTTTTTTCAATATAGTATTCAATGGCTTTATAGGTACTGTCAATGAGACGCAGCTCGTTGTTGTAAAACGCATACTCAATAACGATAACGCTTACTATCGTTATTGACATGATCAGCAGTATCAAAAATGAAAAGTACTTTAAAAAGTCGTATGAGAAAGTATTTCCTTTACGCATATGCACCTCTTGATAATCTGTAACAAAGCCATTATATCATAAAAACTCCGGGAAAATAAATTTCCCGGAGTTTTTATGATAGATTGTTTAATGAGTAATGAAATTTAAACATCCACGCAATATGGGAGTTTCTTTCCGCATATTCCTGCAATAATGTTTTCGGCTGCCATAACAGACATTCGGGTTCTTGTGCTGTAACTTGCAGAGGCAATATGAGGTAATACTATACAGTTTTCCATACGGAGAAGCTCTGAATCCATGTTTATAGGTTCAGGATCGGTTACATCCAGTCCTGCACCAGCAATTTTTTTGGTTTTAAGAGCATCAATAAGATCGGCAGTGTTTACCACCTGTCCCCTGGCTGTATTTATTAGTATACAGCTTGGTTTCATGGCTTGAAATGCTTCTTTTCCTATCAAACCTTTAGTTGATGGATTAAGATCGGTATGCAGCGATATGAAATCACTTTGTTGATAAATCTGTTCTAGACTGCAGTAAGTAACATTCATCTCTTTCTCTGCTTGCTGTTTTCTGGTTCTGCTGTAGTACAGAACTTTCATTCCAAAACCTAGAGCTCTTCTGGCCATTGCCTGTCCGATTCTTCCGAATCCTATTATACCGATTGTGCTTCCCCATATATCGTATCCGAGCATCAGTTGAGGTCCCCATGTTTTCCAGTTTCCTTGCTTTACATACTCTGCTGCCTCTGTTATCCTGCGGGATACAGCCATCAGCAGTGTAAAAGCAAGATCAGCTGTGGTTTCAGTCAGAACTCCGGGTGTGTTACCAATTTTAATGCCCTTAGATGCGGCGTACTTTATGTCTATGTTATCGTATCCGACAGCATAATTGCTTATAACCTTAAGGTTTGGAGCGCTATCAATTACTTGGCTGTCTATCTTGTCCGAGAGCATTGTTATAACGCCTTGACAGTCACGCAGCTCCTCTTTGAGAATATCCTTGGCAATTGCAAGCTCATCCGGCCAGACTTTCACATCGTAAAGGCTTTTTAAGGTTTCAATCCCTTTTTCGGGAATATTTCTGGTGATATATACTTTGGGTTTCACTGATTTTCACTTCCTTTATAATTCAATAAGATTTTTATCGTACTTATTAAGTACTTCAGCGCCATTTTCTGTTACAAGGACAAGATCCTCTATTCTTACGCCCAGATTGTCCGGAAGATATATGCCCGGTTCTATGGAAAATATCATTCCGGGCTGTACCGTAAGCTCGTTTGAAGGCCCGACATCTGCATACTCATGTACATCCAGACCAATATTATGTCCTGTTCTGTGTGTGAAATACTGCCCGAAGCCTTTTTCGGTTATATGGTTTCTTGCCTGAAAGTCAATCTCACAGAACTTCACACCTGGTTTTATGAAATTAATAGCCTTTAAGTTGGCATTCAAAACTACGTCGTATACTTTCCTGAACTCAGCCGGTGCTTTGCCGTAGAAAACAGTTCTGGTCATATCGGAACAGTATTTTTTATACATTCCTCCAATGTCAAGGATTACCCCCTCGTTTATTTTCAGAATGCTGTTATCTGGTTCGTGATGAGGAGATGCGCCGTTCTTTCCGTATGCTACTATAGGCTCGAAGGAAAATCTGGATTTTTGAGTTTCAAAAAGATTTTTGACCGCTTTGGCAAGATGGTGCTCGCTAAGCAGTTCCGGTACAAGCTCAACAGCTTTTTCCATTACGGAATCATTGATCATGCTGGCTGTTTTCATCAGTTCTATCTCTTGTTTATCTTTTACTATCCGCAGGCTGTCAAGCATGAACGTAGAGTTGAAAAAGGTCATTCCCGGTTTTTTGTCCATAAGTTCGATAAGAAACCTTGAAGGCCAGTTTTTGTCTATCCCTGTTCTTGAGTTATCAAGGTTCTTACACAGAACTTCAACTGCAGGTTCAGAATCATCGAAGTAAACCAGTTGGACTCCTTCTATAGGTTCAATCGGAAATAATCTGTTGATAATAAGTTTTACACTGCGGTTCAGACTTATGCTCAGAACTACCATTCTTTCGCCGCACTCCGGCCATACTCCTGTAAGATAGTAAATATAAGAAGGAGAAGAAACTAAAATTTGACCTGTGGAATTTTTTTCCATAAGATCAAAAAGTTTTTCAAAACGTATTTTGTTCATAATAAACCTCCCCTGTATAAATGCTTTCAGTAGTATTATACCCTTAAAAAGACAGAAAAAAACAGCGGAAAAGTCCGCTGTTTCATAAATCTTTTTCAAAAAGCTTTTTGGCCTGTGTAAGCAAAGTTTTCCAGGTAATTAGGCTTCCAGCTATTCCTATAAGCATAAGAACCGGATTCATCAGCTGATTTGGGATATACTCTCTTGTAATGTATCCAAGGTAGCCTAAGCCAAAGACAAATCCAAAAACAATTGCAATTGCAAGTAATCCATTTATATTCTGTTTCATGGCCTTTATAGGATTGTCCCACTCCAGCATGGGCTTTGCCGTATCGACAATCATCTGTAGATTGTTAAGAAATATAGTCAGAAGATACCCTGTTACTGCAATTAAAAGAATCTCAAGCCATCCTATTTTGGAGATGAATCCTACTGCAAGGGCTGAGCAGACAACGCCTACACCGCTTATCAAGTTAGAATGCACGAACTTTACTTTTATTACAGCCGTTGGATTCACAGGCAGCGTTTTCAGTTCTATTAGGAGCCTTCCCTCACGGCTGAAGGCTGATGCGGGAAGAAGGCTCATTGATCCTGCAAGAGCAGCCAGAAGCGATCCCACTGGTACTACAAGCTCTTTGTACTGATCTATAAATGTCATAAGTGCCTGAAATTCAGGTATGTTATAAGCACCTGCTGCAAAAACTACAAGCAAAATAGGAAAAATTACCACATTAGCGAGTCCGTTGAAACTGAAAGCCGGCACTCTGAGAAAGTATCTCCATTCACGTTTCATAAGGGCACGGTACATAGTACTTTTGACAGAAAAAACTTTTTCAAACTCATTATCAGAAAGTTTTTTCTTTCCGGCAGCATTCTCCTGAAGTTCTGAGTAGGTTGAAAAGTAGAATTTTTCAGCAAGCCATAAAACCAGTAAAAAGGCTGCAAGATGAACTCCTATATAACTCAGGAGCCACAAAATGCTTGATGCGCCGCTCTGAGTAAGCGCATTAAGGGCAAGAAAAGCCGGAGGATACGCCATAGAAATTTTATTTATGAACATATCAGGGTTTGCAAGCAATTTAGCCATATCCTGTGAAGAAAGGCCTGCAGTGCTTTGATTCATGGCAAACTGGTTCAGATAGTACTGGCCGAAGATAACTCCCACAAGAACTACGGTGCTTATGAAAAATATCATAAAATCCTTATTTTTATTGAACTTAACTACAGAGGAGAGCGGAAAAATAATTATACTTACCAGCAGCATGGGGAAAAGCTGCGAAAAAAGAAATACTATAAGCCCTGTTATATAATAGCCTATCTGCATATTTGAGTTGATCCCGTACAGAACAATAACAGGAACAAGCATAAACAAAGAGACTACGAGTTGATCTATCGTTACTGTGAAAAGTTTTGCGCTTAGAACCTCAGCCGGTTTTAAAGGCAGAGGAATCAACGCTGCCGTTTCTTTTGAGAAAAAGAAGGAGCTTATTAATGTAAACATTCCAAGAAAAAGTCCGAAGATCGATGAGTAAAGAAAAGCGTTTGAAAGCATAAGTTTCCCCATCCCCATTTTAATGCTTTCAATCATCAATGGGTTAAGAAGCTCACTGTAAAGTGGTACTAAACTTGCTATAAGAGCAATGACCGCTCCACCTATAAGAGCTGCTTCCCATAAACGCTGTTTTTTAACCGCATAGGTGTACCATTTTTTTGATATTCCGTAATGTTCATTGATTAGTGTCAAGGTAAGAGAAGTCAATTTTCTCGCTCTCACTGTCCGTCACCTCCAGGAATATCTTTTCAAGACTCTGTTCTCCTTTGGCCTTTCTTATCTCTTGGACTGTTCCGATGAAAAGAATTTTTCCTTTGCTTATAATGGCTATCCTGTCACATATTTTTTCGGCAACTTCCATAATGTGAGTTGAAAAAAATACAGTATTGCCTGATTTGGCATGGCTTACCATCATTTTTTTAAGAATAAATGCCGATTCCGGGTCAAGACCAACAATAGGTTCATCAAGAACCCATACAGGCGGATTGTGTATCAATGCGCAGACAAGCGAAAGCTTCTGGCGCATTCCGTGCGAATAGGTTGATATAGGGTCTTTCACAGCATTGATAAGTTTAAAGTATTCCAGGAGCTTCTGTGCTCTTTCTGTTCTTATTTTTGGCGGTACATCAAAGACATCGGCTATAAAGTTTATATACTCTGCTCCGGTGATTTTTTCCATAAGCAAAGGTTCGTCAGGAACATAACCTATATTCATTTTAGCCTTTATGGGATCTTTCATTCTGTCGATTCCACATATTTTTATACTGCCCGAAGTCGGTTTGAGAATTCCGGCAAGCATTTTGATACTTGTGGACTTTCCGGCTCCGTTTGGTCCGAGAAAACCGAAAATTTCACCGGGTTTTACTGTCAAAGATATGTCATCAACAGCTTTCACAGTTCCGTTATATACTTTAGTCAGTTCGGATAATTCTATCATGTGCTGCCTCCTCAATAGTCTTTTTTCTTGAATATATAGTTTCCGCCTAGACATAGTATGGCTGATACGGTTAAAAGAACCAATCCGTAAAGTCTTGTATGCTGCAGAGGATTAAGAATATAAGAGTAGATGTTCAAAAATCTTAGTACTTCAAGCAACGGTAAAACCGAAACGGCTATAAAAACTCCGAAAGAGGCCAGGGCGGTTTTTATCTGATCATTAAAGAGTACTGAAAATAAGATTGTTATACTGTACCAGAAAGATCCGCCGGATACCTGTGCCAGAAGATAATTCAGAAATATATCGGTTCTCATGGGGTAATCTGTAAAAAGTGACATAAGATAAGGAACAGTTACCATGAGAAAGATGATTAATGCATTGAAAACAGCTCCGCAAAAAAATTTTATAAAAAAAATGCTGCTTCGTTTTTTTCTTGTTATCAGAAAGTATATGGTTTTTTTCTCCACTTCTCTTGAAAAAACAGGAAATGCAAGAATAATAGCAATAAAAGGTATAAACTGACCGAAATTCTTGCCGTACCATTGACTTGCGGTATAAAAATCGAATCTGTGTATATTGGTCATAAAAAGTCTGGATTGTTCTTCTGACATGAGGGGAAAAGCTCCCTGGTCAAGCGATACGTTTAATATGGTTTGAGTAATGTAATCCTTCATGCCAAAAAAAAGTATAAGTGCTGCAGAGAAGATGAAAAGTATAACGAAAAACCTTATTCGCATATCAGCAAACTCTTTAATCCACATCAGAATCCCTCCGTACCAGCGCTTCAAAAATATCTTCAAAGCTTATCTCTTCCTGTCTTGCCAAAGGATACGAGTTTTTAAGCATCGCAAGCTCACTGCTGCGCACGATATATAAAAAATCGCTCTCTGAAACCCTCTTCTTGGAAATATAACTGGGAAGATCCTGTGAAGATGAAAGTGCCGCATACTTAAGCTTTATCTCATCCATGCTGTCAAACTCTGTTATTTTGCCTTTATTCAGTATTACAATTCTGTCAGCGGTTTTTTCTACTTCCGAAAGAATATGGCTT
>JAKJGQ010000069.1 GCA_022704305.1 Thermotogae bacterium
TTACAGTATAGCAGATTTCTCAAAGTTCTTGGAGAGGAACTTTAATAACTACTACTTTTTATTATACGAGGTAAAAAATGTTTTGTCCTAACTGTGGTGCACAAGTTGAGAACGGAGACAGATTTTGCAAAAACTGCGGAAAAGACTTATCAACGTCTGTTTTTAAAGGAGACGCCCAGAATTCTTCCGTAAGTGAAAATCATTATAATCCAGTTCGTGCGAAAAGCTACGGAGGTTTCTGGAAAAGACTTGTGGCCTGTATAATTGATGGTCTTATAATAGGAGTGGTAAACTGGTTTGTCTCAGCCTTTATGGGATTGGGGATAGGATTCAGATTCCTTAGCGATATTTTCAATGAGATGACATACTATAATGATTATAACTGGGGATATAATTACGGGAATGTTCCAAATTTCTTTGAAGCGGCACTGAGAATTGTTGTAGGATCTGTTACTATAAGCCTTGTTACTACAGTTGTTTCGTGGATATACTATGCGGGATTTGAAAGCAGCAGCTTTAAAGCTACTCCCGGGAAACTTGTGCTTGGAATGGAAGTAACGGATCTTAACGGGCAGCGTATATCGTTTTTAAGAGCTACAGGAAGGTATTTCGCAAAAATCATATCCGGATTAATTCTTTTTATAGGTTTTATAATGGCTGCTTTTACGGAGAAAAAACAGGCTCTTCACGATATAATTGCCGGATGTCTTGTCGTTAATAAAAATTAGAGGCCAAGCCTCTGATTTTTATTTTTAGGCAAAGATTTATAATTTAATAGTAGTATGCTATAATAGAGCAGAAAAGGGGGGAAGAATTTATGGCAAATTACTATGAAATACTTGGAGTACCTAAGGATGCTAAGTATAACGAAATAGAAAACGCTTACAGCGAAAAGATAAAGGATTATCTGCACAAGCTGAATGATCACAGTTACGCCAAATCGTATAAAAAACTTGAGGAAGAACTTACGGCCATTAACAAAGCCTACAAGACGATTTCAGATCCCAAGCTGAAAACGGCATACGATAAAAAAATTCCGAATGTTGTCATCGTAAACACCCGCAAACCTAAAGGGAAAATTCCTTCAGCACTTGTGATGTCAACATTTCTGATAACTTTTTTTCTTGGAGTCATAGGTCATGGTGCAAATCCTGTTTATTATATAAGTATTTCCAAAATAGCTTTATATCTCATGGCAATGGTAAGTCCATGGCTTTCATTGATGCTGATAGCGTTTTTGTACAGAGATGTATTCACATCTTTTAACGGACAGATAGTATCTGTTGGATTAATAGCTTTGAATACACTCATCTTCGGCGGAATATACCGCAGCAGCAAGATACTTGCCACAGTTATAACGATAGTGTTTGATATTGTGATAGTCAGAGGCTATGAAAATTACCTTGCATATGGATTTTTCTTTTCTGACAGTGTTTTCTATATACAAGTTGAGAATCTGGTGAGTATAGTGATTGCTTCAGTGATATATATTACTGTATTCGAAAGATTTAGAAAGTTAAAACAATATGATTGAATGTACTTTGATTATATAAGCCCCTGAAAAAGGGGCTTTAAAATTCTAAAATCATTTTGTTTAATTATTTATGTTAAATAAGATATTAAAGTAAAAAAACACAACAATATGATATAATCCTTTTAGGGGGTGATTGAATGAGTCAGGTGCTATTAAATATTCTTCAGATAGTTGTTTTTGCCTTGGGTATATATATAGTCATACGGTTTTTTTCAATGTTTCTTGAACTTATTCAGCTTTCCATCGAAGCTTTAAAAAAGTATATAAATAAAAATTGATCATCCAGGATAGCAAAACAGATGTTTACAACATCTGTTTTGTTTTATGTGCAGTAAGGAATGGAGTATGCCCTGCAAGAAAAAAATTAAAGAAATTATGTGTTTGTATCATGAACAAAGCTTTACAGACTTTTTCACAGTTCTTTCAGTATCATTGAACATAATTGTTAAAAAAATCTCAACTTAAAATAACCATCAGACAAATAATTTATGATATAATTTCCGAAAGAACTTAATGTCTCAAAGGAAAAGGAGGTAGAGTCAATGTATAGAATAGTGCTTTTAAGGCATGGAGAAAGCCAGTGGAATAAAGAGAACCGCTTTACAGGCTGGACAGATGTTGATCTTTCGGAAAAAGGTGTGGAAGAAGCCAAAAAAGCCGGTAAGATACTCAGACATGAAGGTTACTTCTTTGATGTAGCTTATACATCTTATCTTAAAAGAGCCATAAAAACCCTCAATTATGCATTGGAAGAGCTTGATCTTTTATGGATACCGGTATATAAGACATGGAGACTTAATGAAAGGCATTACGGTGCTCTTCAGGGACTAAATAAGGCCGAATCCTCCGAAAAGATGGGGGAAGATAAGGTTAAGGTATGGAGAAGAAGCTATGATGTGCCCCCTCCGGCGCTTGAGACCGATGATCCTCGTTTCCCTGGAAACGAAAAAAAGTATTCATGCTTTTCTAAGGATGCAATGCCTCTTACAGAATGTCTTAAAGATACCGTCGCCAGAGCTCTTCCTTTTTGGCATGATATGGTTGTTCCAAGTATAATATCAGGTAAAAATGTCATAATAACAGCTCACGGAAACAGCTTAAGAGCTTTAGTAAAGTATCTGGACAATATTTCCGATTCAGATATAGTAGAACTGAATATTCCCACCGGTGTTCCCCTTGTATATGAGCTTGATGAGGAGCTTAAACCCATAAAACATTATTATCTGGGGGATCAGGAAGAAATAGAAAAACAGATGCAGGCAGTTGCAAATCAGGCCAAAACAAAAAAATAAAAAGCACAGCGTGAGCTGTGCTTTTTTTAGAAAACTTTGATCTCTGCTTTCGATGCCGCTACCCTTTCAAAAATAGGCCCTTTTGCTCCCAGCGTAAATGCAAGGCTGCTGCTTCTTATTACAAGTAATCTTTCCGAGACTTTCAATTCTAAGTAATCAAGAGTTTTTTTATTCAGTCGTATACTTCCCTTTTCGTCTATATTTGTCCATGTGAAAAATCTGTCATTGTAGAATATTAATTCTTCCTTTTCAGTGCGGTAATCAAATACATCTCCTAATTTAGATGTTAGTGAAGAAAGCTTGGAGTTAAGGAAAAGCTTTTTTGAAGAGACACAAAATCCTCCGGTTATTTTGCTTGAACTCATGAGTATTATTTTCCCGCTCCGGTTGATATTGTACTCCCGAACTACCTGAGGAGGTAAGTATACTGAATAATCTTCGTTAATAAGAGACCAGCCGTAAATGAACTTTCCGCCCTTTGTAATCTGAGGCATTGCATCACTCTCCTTAAAATAGTATAATATCATAGTACTATATATATATAGTACTATGATATTATAAAAAAATCAAGGAGGTTTTTATGCTTTCAAAATCTATGACCATCCTGTCAGCAATACTCTGGGAAAATCCGTCAAACGGATATGAAATAGTGAAAAAGCTTTCGGTTATGGAGATAAAACACTGGTACAACATAGCAGAATCTACAGTTTATGCATCCATAAAAATGTTGGAAAAAAAAGGTAATATTGAGGGGAAGATTGAAAAAAAAAGTAACATGCCTCCTAAAACAATATATACACTTACTTTGAAAGGAGAGACAGAACTTACAGAAACAATCAGGGAGTATTTACAGAAGTTCAGTTACGATACCGTAGATTTTACAATAGGAGTTTTTTTCATGCCGGTTATAGGAAAACAGGAGTTCAGCAGCATTATAGAAGTACGTTGTAAATATCTGCAGAAGTATACATCCCATCTAAGTAGACAGTATGAGGAAATCTCCAAGCAAAAGCTTCCGGAAAACGTTTTGTACGGAGTAAAGTACAGTCTTGATATTGCGCTTGTCAACCTGGAAAATGCACAAAAAATACTGAAATCGCTCCAAAAGCATGAAGGAGATTATGATTAGGGGAGTTTATAACGACGTTTTGGTTTTGACACAATATTAATATATAATATATTTAATTAATAAAGCGTTTATAAAACTTCGGGAGCTGATCATATGTATAAGGAGAAAGATAAAAAAACTCTTTTTTACTGGGAGGTTGGAGGATTTTTCTTTGTTTGCCTTATGGTATTGCTTTTCCGTTTTATGTTCAGTTTTACCGGGGGAAATTTCCTTTTTGCTTTATTTTTTGCTTTAAATGAAAGTGTCTGGGAGCAACTTAAGCTTGTTTTCTGGCCGGCACTTTTTTGGGGATTGACCGAAAGCATATTTATAAAGAAAAAAACCAACAATTTCTTTGCAGCGAAGGTTTTTGCGGCAACTTTTATGGTTGTTTTCATCATATCGGGGTTTTATTTATACACTAGCATTTCCGGGCATATCAAAGCTATGGATATTTTTATTTTTGTTATTTCGGTTGCTTTAGGCCAGATGCTGGGGTATAGGATATTTCGTTGCAGGAAGTTTTCAGACACGGTATTTAAAATAAGTATAGCAATAATAGCTGTATGGGCTTTTCTCTTTTTATGGTTTTCTTTCAATCCTTTGAAAATAGATATTTTCAGAGATTATCAAATGACATCGAAAAGGATTATACACGGTGTTTTATTGGGAAGAACACGTCACACTGCATTCAAAAGTTCTTTCCCATGGGAAGCAGAAATCTGTGATTTGAACTCCTCTGAAGCCGCTTTCAGTGAGAAATTTATTTGCGCATGAAACAAATTCTTTTTTAATATCCTCTCTGGTTTTTTTATCAACAGCCTGCATGTTATGAATATCTTTTTTGAATCTTTCGTCAAGAACCTGTCTGTAGATTCTTTGATAGAGGAAGTCATCCACAAGATTTCTCACAAGAAGTTCCGATATTCTTTTTCTGTTTATTTTCATATCTGTAAGAGCGCAGAATGCCAGTGCCGTTCCCAGGGAGTTGCTTGCTGTGTTCCATGCGCTGTATCCGCAGAGTTGCCTAAGCAGATCACTTCTGATCATTTCGCTTATAAGCTCTTTACAGCCGCCATTTGGGGCTATAAGATCCAAAAGGATGACTTTTTTTCCGTAAGCGAGGGCAGTTTTTATATGGCGCACACAGGTCTGCGGTTCGGCAAAAGCTATGTAAAGAATAGTTTGAGAGTCGTAATCCTGTATAAAGTTAAGAGCTTTCATATGTGAAAAAAGATTGGTCTGAAATGGTCTGTCTTCAAACTCCATTATTTCATTAAGCTTTGAAGGGCAATCACACAGGACCGATATTTTTTTTTCTCTTGGATTTGCAACTTTTGATACAAGTTCTTGAGCTGCTTCATCTGCTCCGTTATGAAGGAAAACCTTTTCTGATAAGCCAAGCGAAAGTATTTTTTCAGACATTGTAAGCTGTTCCTGTGTCTGAGGTCCGTTTGGAAAACAATCCTCTTGGGGAAGAAGTAAGAAATCAATACTTCCCTTTGAAACAAGCTCAATTGCTTTAATATTGTTCTCAAAATTTCTTTTTCTCAACAGGTCATACTGTTGTATAACATCAGGCTTTATTTTCTTTTTTAGTACTGCTGCCATTTCAAGGTCATGTGAATAAAAAGCTTTAAGATAGCAGTTCATGTTCTGCCATTCAGTCATAGATTCCTCTGAATAAACGGTTGTGGATAGTCTTCTTATAGTACTAAAGCAAAGAATTTTTGAGTTTGGATTCTTCTTTTTTAATTCAGAAATAGCAGAAAACCCTTTTTGTAATGAATATGGGTTAGAAATGCTTCCCCTCGAAGCTACTAGGCCGCCGTACAAAAGCATATCCAGCGATAGCACATAATTTTCTGCGGACTTTTTAAGCAGCCAGTCCGCAATTTTATCACAGTTTCCCGGGGTCATGTATTTTCCGAGTATATCCTGATCAGGGATCTCACATTCAAGTCCCGCGGCCGCACAGATAAGCTTAGGTATATCAGAATTTACAGGTCTGCTGTCAAGCGGCACAAGAACAATATCTTTACTCATAAACTATCCCATCCTCCTGTAGGAGAAGCTTAAGCTTTTTGTATTTGATAAAATTGACCGGACACTTATCTGTTGAAGACAAAAATGCCATTAATCCGGCTACCTGTCCTGTAACACATGCAAGCGGGCTTGTTCTCACAGCAGAAAAAGCAAGATGATCCGCCGATATGGCTCTGCCTGCGAGAAGTACATTGGAAAGATTTTTTGGAATGAGATTTTTCATATCTATCTGATATTCTGATGGGTATGGTATAGTAACAACGCGTAGTTCGTCAGAACCGGATACATGCATATCGACCGGATATGAGCCGATTGCTACAGGCTCATCCACTTTTACATCGCCCATAAGCTGTGACATTTGTATGGTGCTTATACCGCAAACATGCGTACTTTCCCTTACACCTATTACAGGAGCGGATTCCAGCAGCACTGCATCAGAAAATCCACGTATCTCACTGCGTAAAAAGGTCATAAAATTTTCTATTCCAAGCACGGCATCCATATGAGCTTTGGAGTGTTCAAACTTATTTAGGCTCAGGCCAGGATAACGGTTAGTGTTTATCATAACCTGGTCAGAAAAGTTCGGAATCTGGAAAAAAAGCAGTCTATCCCTTTTGAAATTAAGATTATATTTTTCACATCTTAGGCATTCCTGGAAGTAACCTGAAACAGCGAGATAGCTGAAATCTGTTTTTTCATCAAATAAAAAGTTTCCAGGATTGCTACGGATATAATCAGTTATTTCCCGAGCATTTATTTTGCCTACTCTTAGAATAAGTGTCATAGGCTGGGTTTCCTGCGAGAGACTCTCACCTATGGTATAAGGAGCACCGGATTTTATAGAGAAGTTACCGTCACCGGTGGCATCAATAAATATATCGGCGCAAAGATCAATACTTGTGTACTCATTACTTATGGTAGCCTGCTGAACATGTATAGTCTGTATGCTTTTTCTTGAGACAGTGGTTGTACAGATATGTCCGGAGATAACATCCACTTTTTCCTCACAGAGCATCTCAAAAAGCACTGTTTTCATGGTTTCGGGATTGAAAGGGGTAATAGTCGGAACAAAGCCTATGGGATCTTTTATATGTCCCGGAGAACCGTTTTTTTCCATTAAACGTTCTACAAGCTCTTGTGCGATTCCTTTTATTACTTGACGCTTTTGGCTGTGGAAAGTCATCATAGGCATAACAAAAGAGCTGGTTAAAACACCTCCCATATTCATATGTTTTTCTACAATCAAGGTTTTTAAACCTCTGCGTGAAGCAGTGACGGCAGCGCATACTCCGGCTACTCCTCCTCCTATAACAATTACATCATATTTGAGCATATAACACCTTTTATTTTATACCGCTTGTAAGGGCCGTGTCGGTAAAGTATTTTTGTAGAACTGTAAATATAATCAGTACGGGAACTATCGCAAGACTGGTGCATGCCATCAAAGGTCCCCAGTCTGCAGATGATCTGCTTTTAAATACTTCTAGTCCCAACTGCAGGGTCCTCATCGAATTTTCGCTTGTAACAATAAGAGGCCACAAGAAATCATCCCATGCCTGAGTAAAAGAAAATATGGCCAAAGTAGAAAGAGCAGGTTTTCCTAGAGGAAGAAATATTTTCGTAAAAATTCTAATTTCATTTGCGCCGTCTATGCGTGCTGCCTCTGAAAGCTCTTTTGGGAACTGCATATAAAACTGCCGCATTATGAAAACTCCGAATACGCTCATTATATGAGGTACTGCCAGTCCAAAATAACTGTTGAGAAATCCTATGCCGCCCTGCCCGAAGATATTGTTTCCTCCTGCCAGAGGAAATGATTTTACCAGGATGAAAGTGGGTATCAATGTAACCTGAATCGGTATCATCATAGTACTCAAAAGGACTATGAAGGCAAAATTTTTCCCTTTGAAGTCAAGTCTGGCAAAGGCATAACCCGCAAGACTGCAGAAAAAAAGATTTATAACCACTGATAAACAAGCTACAATAAGGCTGTTGGCAAAGTACCTGCCGAAATCTTTGGTATGGAATACTTCAGCATAATGTTCCAACGTAATGTTTTTCGGTATAAAGGATGGAGGCCATGAGAACAGTTCGGTGTCAGGCTTGATAGAGGTGATAAGCATCCAGAAAAAAGGAAGGGACATCATAACGGCAATTATTATGAGTACTATCATGAGAGCTATTCTTTTCTTTGGTTTCATTCTAACACCTCCGTTCTTTCTTTTTTCCACGTAAAACTTATAACTGAGAGTACCATTATGATTATGCCCAGAGCAAAGGACATAGAACATGCATACCCCATATCCATATAGTCAAAAGCACTTGTATATATAAGCATTCCAACTGTTGTCGTCGATTGCAGAGGGCCGCCTCCTGTCATTACGTACATTTCGGTGAAAGACTGTAGTGTGCTTATAAGGCCGACAATCAGAACATAGAGATGAACTGGTCTTAGCAGGGGCCAAGTTATTTTTGTAAACTGTTTAAAAGTACCGGCGCCGTCCAGCTTGGCTGCTTCATAAAGATATGCAGATATCCCCTGAAGTCCGGCAAGGTAGATCATCATGTTCCAGCCAACACCTCTCCATATTCTCATTACTGCAACGCTCGCCAGCGCCGTTGAGGTGTTTGAAAGAAAATTAACCGGCGGAAGACTGAAGAGCGAAAGGAAAAAATTAAAAACGCCATACTGAGGATCATAGAGCCACATCCAAATCATAGAAGCGGCAACAAGAGGAGTGATGACAGGCAGATAGTATAAAGCCCTAAAGAATCCTATCCCACGGATACGGTTGTTTATAAGTACAGCCATGATTAAAGATATAAGCATGTTTAAGGGAAGTACCAACACTGAAAACTCCAAAGTTCTGATGACCGAATTCCAAAATTCTCCGCTGAACATCAGAGCTTTATAGTTTTGCATGCCATTAAAAACAGGTGCATTAAACCCGTCATAGCGTGTAAAGCTTAATATAAGCGAGAAAAAAATGGGTGCTATTCTGAATATAACAGTATAAATAAATACAGGAGCAATGAAAATAACGGCCGTAAAAGCGATCTTTTTTTTCATTGAAGAAAGCTGGCCATTTTTACGGGTTTGATTTTTCAAGATTTTCCTCCCACAGTAAAATAATCGGCTGTTTTTGATAAAAGACCGGCATATGCCGCCGGTCGCCTATAAAAATTACTTTAATTTCATGATTTCCTGGGCAGCCTGATCCAATGCTGATTTGCAATCCATATTGCCTTTTACTGCTCTTTCAAGATACTTTATGAGTATATCCCTAGCCTGAACCCAGAAAGGTACGTTAGGATTGCCGAAAGCATATTTGGCTCCTTTCACAAACATCGTAAGAACAGGATTTGAAGAGACAAACTCTGATTCAGCTGCCGACTGTCTCGGAGGCAGAGTGGACTGTACTTCGTTTATGGCAACTATGGAATTTTTGGAGGTCAGAAAACTCAGAACCTTGGTGGTGCTTTGAAGATCTTTGGTTTTGCTCGATACCATAAAGCCTGCAAAAGAATAAAAACTTGCCCTGTTAAGTCTTGCCGTGGACAATGAAAGCTCAATCTGTTCAAATGCCTGTGGAGCATAAGTTTTAATATCGTTAATTTCTTCAAGTACCAGC
>JAKJGQ010000006.1:0-1374 GCA_022704305.1 Thermotogae bacterium
ATTCCCCACTGCTGCCTCCCGTAGGAGTAGGGCCCGTCTCTCAGTGCCCTTGTGACCGTACACGCTCTCACGTCGGTTTCCCGTCTTTGACTTGGTAAGCCTTTACCTCACCAACTATCTGATGGGGCGCAGTTCCGTCCTTTAGCGCTTCTCTGCCTTTCCTCTCTCGAGCTTATCCGGTATTACCCACCGTTTCCAGTGGCTATCCCAGTCTAAAGGGTTGGTTACTACGTTTTCCTCACCCGTTCGCCTCTAAGCATTGCTGCTCCGATCGACTTGCATGTGTTAGGCACGCCGCCAGCGTTCACCCTGAGCCAGGATCAAACCCTTCATCCAATCCTGTCTTTCAGTTTCTTTCTTCTTCCTTTTGGTCTTTCTCTTCTTCCTCTATCCACTTTTCAATGAACTGCTTTTTTTCGTTTCGTGCTTTTTTCGCGGCACGGTTATATATCTTACCATCTCTCCCTTCCTTTGTCAATTGCTTTTTAGTTAACTTAATCCTACTTGTAAGTGAATTAAGATGAACAAAAAAACAAAAAAAAAGATGGCTTTCGCCATCTTTAAGCGTTTTAGAACTGTCTTATGTATAAAAGAACATCAGCCAGTTTTTCTATTTTAATCTTTTCTGTCAGTTCCTCTGCTGAATAAATATCGTTATCCCTTATCACCTGGGTATCGCTTTCATATGTTTTTTTCATTTCAGCACCTCCTACCATGAAATTATTTTCATAGTAAGTATATCCTTGTTATATTACTCACATATTTCATTATGAAGAAATTTGTTAACGTCTACATTACTCTTAAATGCTGATGTTTTTTTGATTTTATAAAACGATTTCAACTTAAGTTACAATGAGGATTTGGAATTTTTTAGTATGACTGTAGTATATCTACTATTTTTTGGGATGCGAACCCATCGCCATATGGATTTTTTATTTTCGCCATCTCTAAGCACTTTTCTGTAGTCATAAGCTCAAGACATGCCAGAATTTCATTTTCGTAAGTTCCTGCTAAAATAGCTGTTCCGGCTGATAATGCCTCCGTTCTTTCAGTTGTATTTCTGAGCACAACAGTGGGTATGCCGAAGGTAGGAGCCTCTTCCTGAATACCCCCAGAATCGGTAAGTATGAAAGAACTTTCAGACATAAGAGCTATAAAATCAATATAATCTACGGGCTGAGTAAGTATAACGTTCTTCACTCCCTCCATATTCTTATATACATACTCCCTGACATCCGGACTCATATGAACAGGAAAGATCAGCTTGTACTCGGGATTGTATTGGAGAAATTTTTTTACTGCTCTGAAAATTTCTTCCATAGGCCTGCCATAATTTTCTCTTCTGTGTAAAGTCATAAGAATATACTTCCCGCT
>JAKJGQ010000006.1:1418-10066 GCA_022704305.1 Thermotogae bacterium
TATTTTTTTGAATCCATTTTATGGAATCGATAACTGTGTTCCCTGTAATAAATATACTTTTCTCCGTAATTCCTTCTTTAAGTAGATTGTCTGCGCTGACTGAAGTTGCGGCAAAGTTCATACTGGCTATCTTGGATGTAAGACGCCTGTTTATCTCCTCCGGAAATGGATCGTAGATGCTGTTAGTTCTTAGACCGGCTTCAATGTGACCTACCGGAATTTTGTTATAAAAGCTCACCAGTGCTCCGCAGAAGGAAGTAGTCGTATCGCCCTGAACAAGAACAATATCGTACTTTTCTCTGTCAAAAAGCTCCTGCAGACCGGCAATTATTTTTTGTGTGAGCAGCGAAAGGGACTGCCTGTCTGTCATAACATGAAGATCAAACCTAGGTTTAATATCAAATATCTGTAAAGCCTGGTCAAGCATCTGACGGTGTTGCCCTGTTGAAATAATATCAGCTTGTTCCCCTCTTTTTTCAAGTTCAAAGTATACCGGAGCCATCTTTATTGCTTCTGGTCTTGTTCCAAGTATCAGTGCGATTTTCATTTTTATCCCCCTTCAATACGAAATATCAATTTTCAGGCTCAGTGCAAAAAAATCTGTGACAGGTGGAAATAAATCACACCAGAATTGTGTTAGTTTCTTCTTTTCGTTATCGGAGTATGAAGTGTTCAGATCTACCGAACCTTTTTGATAGTATTCAGCTCCTAAAAAGATTTTCATTTTTTCATCGGTAAAGATATCGGCTCCAATAAGCATGCCCTGCATATCGTTTCCATAATCAAACCCCATAGGAATATCGATTCCTCCGAATCTTCCGGTAAACTTTAAAAGAGGCTGCCATCTGTTGTACATCCATGTATAGATCTTATAGAATTCTATCTTTGGTGAAATGTATAGATTATGCTCTTTAAAAACCTTCCTTAAGCCGGCACCATATGCAAATGCCGTTGGTTTATATGCCTGGGAACCTGATTCTGTCTGCGGAACAAGGAAGTCATCCATTGCAAACTGTCCGTATACGCTCATCCCATAAGGAATGACTGCTGAAAAATCAACTCCGAGCATTGTGTTTGAAAAGCCTTCTCCAAAAGTGTTGTGGAGTATACCAAAAGGGTTCACATCAACTATATCCACCATCTTACCGCCGATAAGATTAAGTTCATTTACTGCAATCATAATTCCTGAAAAAGGTCTTACCTCTAGTCTGTGTATAATAAGAGTTTTGAATGGATCTCCATACCCGCTGAGCGGAATCGTAAGTGGCCTGCGGTCTGAGTTTGAATCTATAGTTTGGTCCTTCTGCCGGATAAGCTCCTGCGGAGATAACGCTGCATCGAAAGTATAGATACCAAAGATCACTCTAAGTTTTTCGTTTTCGTATCCCGATGTAATACCTTTTACATAGGGAAGGCTATCTGAAAGATATACTCCTCTCTCAAGATCTCCCCAATCTGTAGGATACTTTCCTGCAATCATCCAGAAGGGGTATGCTTTAAAAAGCAGATAGTACTTGTCTTTATCATAAATATATATATCGTATCCAAAAGTACTTTTATCTGCAAAATCTTCTCCCGATGGGCGAGGATAAATATTTGAAGTATATCCGCCATAAAACACCGATCTGTACAGATCGGTTTTATCAGTTACTATTGCTGAAAATACCAAAGTCACACTTAACACAATAGAAAGAACAAGAATAGGGTATTTCATATTATGACTCCCAGTTCAAGTATATAAAAGAAGGAAAAACCAAAGTAATCTTTATCTGCATTTTTAGTATCGTAAAGAAGTATATTCAAATCTGCGAAAGGCATTTTTGCATTTATTCTGGCTAAAAAATGTTCAACTTTTCCGTAGCTGTTATTGCCAAAATCTTTCACTACTTCAATATATCCGTCTTCCCATGCAATTACCGCCTCTGCTGAGAAGATATTGGAATTTTCACCATAAAAAAAACCAAAGGGAGTATCAGGAAAGTTTCTGGATCCGGGATTGTTGGATACTGAAATGGTCCTGTAGTAGAGCTTTTTCAGAGGAACTTCATGATCGTATATACCGTCCTGAACATGATAAAGTTCTCCACAAGCTCTTATGAGCACATCACCAGCATCTATAGTTTTTGATATGCCTGCGGCAAAAGAGTTCTTAAAATTACTGTAGTTGAAACAGTATGCAGTATATATTTCAAAAAAACCTCTGTATCTTGAGTCTGCTGAAAAAAGTCCGTTATCTGAAAACAAAAACATGTCTCTAATATCAGCAAGCCTGCCTCCGGTATGATTAAGCATGGATACCGAAAAATCAAAGTTTTTGAAGGAAAGATCAAGCCTGTTAACAAAGGTATTTCGGTAGGCATAAAAATTGCCGAAAGAGAACTGCTGGTCGTACTCCTGTTTGCTAAGCATCGGGATTGATGAAAGAGCAGAAAAAGAATAGTTCAGGTTTCCGGATTTTACTCTCATGCTCAGGTTATCGTAGTATGGAGCACTATCGGAAAGGAGCAGATTATATTTTAAAGGTCCGTATGAGATGGTATTCCTTCCGAATGAAAAATCTATGGTATCTGTGCTGTATGATAGATATGAGTTTTTTGGAAAATCTAACCCTATATGAGTCATATCCTTCATCTCAAAGATATTCTCATATCCGTATCTGAAAAAAGAAGTGTCTCCGACAGGAATATCCACATTAAATGAAGCATAAAAATTGTTTGAATAAGAGGTAGAGAATCCTAAAGAAAAAATTCCCGGAAGTTCCAGGTAGTTTCTTCTGAAAATACTGTCGGTCGGAGTACCGGGAAGATACCAGCCACTTGCAAGTTCGTAATTTCCAGCAACTTTCTCCGAGCGTCCAAAAGGAAGTTTAAGATACAGTTTGGTACTATCGTCCTCATCCTGAGAATATCTGAGCGGAAGAACCAACGGATATGTTTTCAGATAGGTATAATAGAATTGTGGATCATTTCTGAAAATAAGTCTTGCGGATGAAAAAACGTATGAAACAAAAATAAAACAAGAAAGCAAAAGCAAAAGCTTTTTTCTATTTATCATAACCGTTTTTTCTTTTCTGCATATAAAGTTCCCGAACTTTTTGTATTTCCTGCTGATATTCCTGACCTTTAAAGTTTTCATAAGAGTACTCCAGAGCAGTCCATTTGCCATAGACATACATAAGAGTTATTTCAGCATATATACCTCTACGTATATATATCCGGTTTCCCCAATGTTTGGTACTGGCAAGTACAAACTGGGTGTGATGTACAAATCCTATGTCGATATTGACTTTTCTTTTACCATCATAAGAAAATGCTTCTTCAATCTGATTGGTAATTATTTTTGCATCAGCAAGATAGTACTGCGGCCTTAATTCCTGAAAACTAACTATTCTGGCATTTATTTTTATATTTTCACCCATTTCTTCGTTATAAAAAAAGGTGTATTTCTGAAAATCAAGCGGTCCGGAAATATAATCTATCTTCCCGATTCTTTTTTCTAACTGTTCTTTCAAACCTTTTTCATAAAGCCAATAATCACTGTCTCCAGCAGTAAATATATGAGCCGTATAGTTTACCGGATCAGGAGCCTTTGTTATTCCCATCTTTTAATATCACCTCGAAGTTTTCAAGTTTAATGCTGTATATCTCAAAAGGAGTTTTAAGTATGACTTCTCCTTTATTATCGTTGATGGTTATCTTTTCTCCAAAGGTAAATTCTGCAAATCCTTTTCCTCCCTTGTCTATAACTGTATCTTTTACTTTAAGGGGAAAGTCAGAGTTATTTATTATTTCGGCACTATAGTTTTGATCATTTATGAGTGCTTTATACGTAAGAATTTCTTTTGCAAGAACCACTATCATTAAAGCATTTCCTAATAAAAATAATGATATGACAAGATAGTATATGATCATGGAAAATTTCTTACCTCCGGATAAAAATCTTTCCTTTAATGTAACTTTTTTATCTTCCTGTTCGTCATAAACTCCCTGCACATTAATATTTTCTTTTAAAATAACACTTAGTCTCTGGGCAATATCTTTAAGCTGTATGTATGAAAAATCTGAAAGATCGTTTTCTATGATCTTATTAACTGTATACTCGGTTGTTTTTATGCTCTCGGAAATTTTCTTTATATCTATCTCTTTTTCTTTTATGAGTTGTTTTAAATCTTTGCTGAATTTATACTCCACAGTCTTTTCCCCTTTTCTAAAGTATACTTTAATTTTAGCATATTAATGTAAAAAAAGGAACGGTTGCCCGTTCCTCATTTATAAGTATTTTTAAGCCTTTTTCTTTTTTCCTACCGCAATAACCACTGCCGATGCAATATATATTGTAGAATATGCACTGACAGCCGTTCCTATCGTCATACCAAATGCAAACGGAGCTATAGCCTTGCCACCCCAAACCAGCATGGTAAAAACAACGATAAATGTTGTTAAAGCTGTGATTATTGTTCTTGTAAACATCTCGTTCATACTCTTGTTAACTATTTGGTCAATAGGCATCCCTCTGTACTTCTTGGAGTTTTCCCTTATTCTGTCAAATATTACAACAGTATCGTTAAGACCGTAACCGGCAAGGGTAAGAAGCGACGCAAGAGCTGCGGCATTCATCTCAATATTGAAAAGTGAGTAACAGCCCAGAGTAATAAGTATATCGTGTGTAAGGGCTAAAATTGCGCCGGCAGCAAATGCAAATTTGAATCTTAAAGTTATATAAAGGAGCAGGGATATTATAACCAGTATTACTGCATACCAAGCAAAAGATTTAAGTTCAACAGCTGCTGCGCCTGAAACATCATTAAGTCCTTCTTTCTGGAGATCCTTTCCGTCAAAAGCAGTCTGAAGACTGCCAATAAAGGTTTCTTTTTCTTCTGTTGTAGGAAGCGAATCCTTTACAACTACCTGGTAAAAATGCCTGTCCTGTTTTTCAGCAGGTGATTTCAGTTCAACAATCTTGGCACTTACATAATCCGGTTTTACCTTGGCGAGGTTATCCCTTATTTCAGAAGAACTCATCTTTTCATTTATACTGAATGTAAGCTCTGTTCCTCCACTGTATTCTACTCCTACATCAAAACCTTTTGTAAAACTTATTATAACAAAGGCTAATACTAAGACTGCCGATATGGCAATAAATATACGTCTTTTCCCGACAAAATCTATATTTCGCATCTTATTTAGCCTCCTTTACTTCTGGAACGTTACCCTTGTAGTATTTTTTTACGTTTATTAGTTTATACGAAGATTCAAGCATAAGTCTGCTTACAACAAGGTTGGTAAACATACTTCCGATAAGACCTATTATAGTTGTTATGGCAAAGCCTCTTATTGTACCTGTAGAGAAGTAATAAAGAACTATACAAGATATAATGGAAGTAATGTTGGCATCAAATATAGCCCAGAAGGAAACATCAAAAGCCTTTCCCACTGCTGTAAGAACAGGTCTTCCTAGCCTGAGCTCTTCTTTTATTCTTTCATTTATAATTACGTTCCCGTCAATACCAGTTCCGAAAGCAAGTATTACACCTGCAATACCGGGAAGGGTAAGTATGGATTTTGTAAGTGCCATATAACCTATTATAAGTACTATATTATAAATAAGGGCTATATCTGCAACAATTCCAGTCCATCCGTAGAGAAGCACAATAATAACAAGTACTATTCCACATCCCAAAAGTCCTGCAAATACTACAGTTTCTACAATATCTTTTCCGAGGGTAGGCCCTAATGTATTTTCCTGGAACTTCACTAGGTCAACAGGCATATTTCCGGATTTTATTAATGCTGCACTGTTCTGAGCCTCTTCTATGGTCTGAATATTTTCAATTACTGCTTCACCGCCGGATATTCTGCTGTTCACATTAGGCGCAATTATTACTTTATCGTCAAGTACTATTGCAAGTCTTTTGTTAACAAGATTCCCCGTGGCAAGCTCAAACTTTTTCGCTCCCTCGGAACTGAATCTCAGATTAACAAGAAATCCGCCTTTCTGGGTATTTATACTTGCCCTGGCATCAATGATATCAGAACCATTGACTTCAAAAGGCTCCTTACCGAACTCAAATACCTTTTTGACTCTGTACCAGGACAATTTATCATTCATATCCTGAACATACTCATATATACCGACTTCTTGTCCGTTTACGGTTATGAATCTGTTTCTTGAAAGTTCCGGTTTAATATCCGATACTGTAGTATCGACTACTTCGGCAAAATAAAGCTTTCCTCTGCTGCCAACAAGCTTTTCAGCCTGAGTTGTATCAAGGATACCAGGAATTTCAACTCTTACCCTTATTTCTCCGCCGCTTACCACCTTAGCAACTGTCGCTTCATTATAACCGGCAGCATCAAGTCTTTTTCTCAGGACATATACGACGTTGTCTATGACTTCCTGAGGCTTGAGGTTGGTTCCTTCGACTTTAAGAGAGTATTCAAGAAGGCTTCCTCCCTGAATATCCAAGCCGAGTTTAACGTTTGGCAAAACCTTCTGCAGTCCCATATACTTGGGTTCCGATCTGTCGCTGAAAATCAGAGGAATCACAGCAACAATAAGGATAACCAAAGTAAATATCAACCTAAGTGTCTTTGGTTTCACGATAAAAATACCCCCTTACATAAAAATGAAAGATTATTTTTCTTCCTTATCCTTTGACTCTTCCTTTTCTTCTTTTTCTTCTTCGGATGAAGCCTTGGAGAGAACAGCTGCAATTGATCCCTTTGTTATGTCTATCTGTGTGTTGTCGCCGGTTCTTATCCTAATTTTATCATTGCTTATTGAAACTATCTTCCCGATTATACCTGCCTGGTTAACTATCTTGTCACCTTTCTCAAGCTTGCTCATCATTTCTTTGTGTTTCTTTCCCTGTCTTCTCTGCGGAAGGATTAAAAGCAGCCAAAAAAGAACGAAAATGACTATTATAAACAGCCATGATCCCAAAAAGCCACCGGCTCCTTGTGCCGCAGGGTCCCCCGATGCCGCTGGTGCCGCTGTTCCGTCTGTACTTCCAAAGTTTATAAGATCAATAAACTTTTCTAACATGATTCACCTCCAGAAAATGGTTTTTTCCTATAGATTATACTCTAAATTTAGTGTATTATCAAGTTTTTTATTTTACAATACATTTTGATTAACGCATCTTTGTTTATGATAAAATAATAATAATACGGTCTTCAAAAAGACTTTTTTTGGAGGGATAAATGTGAAGAAACTGTTACTGCTTTTCACCATGATACTTTCAATATCAATTGCCTACTCCAGTGTCCTGAAACTGGTTCCTGAAGATTCCAAGGCAGTTTTTGTCATGAAAAATGTCAGCGCTACTTATGATCAGATGAAAACAGTTCCGACTATCGGTAAGTTCCTTGGTGAACCTTTCAGTGCAGAAATAACCTTTTCAAGCTACATAGAGATGTACCTGAACACTCTGGATATTAAGCCGGACGCTTTTTTTAAATCTTTAAATACTGATATGGCTTTTTTTATACAAGAACCAAAAGATTCTTACTATCCGTTCGGAATAGTTTTCGGGCCTGTGGACAAGGTACAGGATTTTACCAAGGCCATGGAAAAGATACTTGAGATAACAAAGGAATCGAACATATCCTTGAAAAGTTATAACAAGAAAATAGATGGCAAGGATTATGTCATTTTTATTCAGGACGATAAAGCCTATGCAACATTAAAAACAGGTTTAGACACTTCTTTAGTAAAAATATCAAACGGTTTTTTCTTTAATGTGAATGCAAGTGATCTTAAAACTACAGGATCAGTATATATCAAAGATGGCTTCCTTGTAGGAACTGCTTCTGGAAAGATAAACGAAAAAGAAATTAGTCCGGCTTATGTAAAAAAACCTCAGGATTACAAGTTCCTGGGAACCGTTTTCGGAGTATCCGGATTTGTTCCCAAGGATTTTAAAGTATTTGGCGATATTGTTAATATTATTGTCGATTACAGCATTATTGAAAAAGTTCTTATGTCTTCATCAGGCTTTGAGTTGAATGGGAATTTAGATATAAATCTCAAAAATACTGGAATGCTTGATATAAAAAGTATAAATTATGCGAAAATAAATTCAAAGAGTTCTATCGACCAGTTGCTTCCGGTTTTCAAAGATAATAATATTAAGTATGAAAAAACTTCATCCAATGCGGTAAAGATTTTTATCTCCCAGCAGAATCAATCTTCTTCTAGTTCCCAGCCCAAGCAGGCTTTGCCTGAGCAGATATTTTATCTATGGAAGGACGGAGATAACTTTTTTGTTTCCCAGACTACCGCTAATGATATCAACACAATGTTGAAAACCTCTAAAAATCTTTCTGATAATGCTCTTTTTAAGATTCTCAATTCTAAAGTGCCTTTTGGAAATCTTGCAAACTTATTTTTAGATATTTCCAAGCTTTTTGAACAGTACGGGGAAAAAGGCGAGTTTGGACTTTTATTTTCCGTAAATCATACCAGTTCAGGAAATATAAAAGCAGACTTTATTTTAAAATAATAATCTACATCTTATTTTTAGCAAAAACCGGATCTTTTGAACTGACCCCAAAAAGTTAGACACAAATTGGTAGTACATTAAGCTATTAACAAGGACTGAGTTCTGTATTGAACAGGGCTCAGTCCTTTTAACTTGCCCTTGATCC
>JAKJGQ010000006.1:10893-43864 GCA_022704305.1 Thermotogae bacterium
GGTTTTTCTTCTTTATCATGCTTTTTCGTCCTCGTCTTTCCTTCAGAAGGGCTTGTGGTCCTTCTTCATAATATATGTGCTCCCATTTTGCCACTGTAGGGGCACTGGGAATACAGAAATAGTTAGCTGTTTCTCTTAATGACATTTCTTTCATGTGCATATATTCTACAACATAGATTTTAAATTTTCCACTATATGTTCCCAAAGAACTACATAAGCCTTCAGAACCATGAGTTTCATAAAGACGAACCCACCGTTCAAGAATGGAGTGATTTATACCATATTTCTTTGTAATAGTTTTAAATCCTCCATTTTTACCAGAGAGATACTCATCAACTAACATTAGTCTAAACTCATCTGAATACTTTCTTTTTCTTGACATAACAAAACCCCTTTCGTCAGATTCTGTCTAACTAAAGGGGTTCACTTCAAAATATAGTATCATCATGAATCATACCGATTCAAAAGGTGCAAAACTATACAAAAAAACTGTCTGGCAAGCAGAGCCATGCGAACCGCCTCCCATGGAGACACAGGTTAGCATTTTTAATACTACTGTAATTAAAAATACTCTGTATTTAACATATCAATGTTAGTATATAATTAATCTTTCTGTTAAAGGAGTTATAAAAATGGTTAATACGGTTGATATGTGTTTGTTTTTTACAAAAAATCATGATATTTGTAGTGTTGAAGGATGGTGGCATCCAAATAATAAGGTTATTTCTAACATCATATATTTGAACGATGATAACGGAAACTACATAATATATGATAAAAATTATATTAAACTTACAAGAAAAGATGACGGGAAATGGAGAACTTTTGAAGAACAAGAAAATATTGTAAATAATAAACGGATTTTAGAAGATGCTCTATTTATAAAATATAAAAAATTTATAAATAAAGAAGATATTAATTATTTTACAAATCCTTTTGAAGTATTTTTAAAATTTAAAATTCAAAGACCTGAAGCGTATAAAATAACTAAAAAAGTATTAGATATTTTAAAGGTGGAAGAAAAAGAAAGTAATATTGGTATTGTAGGTTCATATCAAATTGGAATATACAATGAACATAGTGACATTGATATAATGTTTAAAAACGATATTAAAACCAATCTTGAAATATTTAAAAATATTAAAAAATTATCAGAAAAGTATCCTGTTTATGATAGGAATAAAAAACTACCTTTAAGATTTTTTTATAATAACGTTTTATTTTGTTGTCATTTTGCATATGAAAATGATAGTGAAATATTTAAAGGTTTTTCTACTAATTATATAAAAAAATGTGCTTATAAAGGAACCGTTGAAATAACTGATATTACACATAGTATTTATACTCCGACTGTATTAAAAGCTAAAGAAATAAATAATAAAGAAGAATTATGGCTTGTAATATATCATGGCGGAGAAAAAGGAGAATTTAATATTGGAGACACATTAAAAATAGATGGAGAATTGATTGAAAATGAGAAAATACGTTTTATAAATCTTGTAAAAACATCAAAAATATAAAAACGAGTTGATGAACATGAGTTGGAATAATGTATGGAAAGGAAATAATTTATATTCAAATGATACAGTACGGAATTTTATAACTAATGTAAAGATGAATCATATATCAAATTTACTTAATCAGAATTATAAATTTCAAAATATAGTAGAAATAGGATGTGGAGATGGAAAAATGCTTTTTGAATTATCAAAAAAATATAATTCAAAAAGCATTATTGGTATAGATATTTCAACAGAAGCTTTAAAACTTGCTAATCAGAGTGCACGAACTCTGAATATTGAATCAAATTTTTTAATAGGAACAGCTGATAATATTCCTTTACCAGAGTGCTCAGCAGATTTTTGCTTTTCATTAGGAGTTATAGAGCATTATAATGAAACCCAAAAAATTTTTAATTCTATAAAAGAAATGAAAAGAATTCTTAAACCAGGTGGAATTGCAGTGGTTATGGTACCTAATTATTATTCAATAGGAGTAATTGACAGAAAGTATCAACAAAGAAAAGGAACGTGGATTTTTGGATTCCAGCAGGAGTTAAAAAGGAAGTTTATTTTAGAATGTTTTAATAAATCTGAATTTAGTGGCATCAAGAGTAATATAGAAGAATTTGTAATTATACCTGGAATTAGAAAACCGATAAATTATTATATTATACATGGGTTAGACAAATTTATGAGGTTATTTTCAAAAGAGTTTGGTTTTTACTTATATACAATGGGGATAAAAGGAGAAAATTAATGATATATGCTATATTTTCAGCGGTAATAATGGGTTTTATACCTATTTTAAACAAATTTGGAGTAACCGGGTTATCTCCGGTATATGCAACTTTTTTAAATTCTTTTGTTGCTTTTTTAATAGCTTTTATCACGATCAACATTAAAAAAACAATATTGGTAAAGCCTGATTTATACTCATTTTTAGTTGGAATTTTAAATTCATGTGGATTACTATTTATGTATTTTGGATTAGAATTTTTAAATCCTGCATTAGCTTCGGTGTTAGGAAAAAGTTATTTTATTTTTATTCTACTCATCGGTTGTTTGATATTTAAAGAGAGATTTAATAAAAAAATGTGGTTATTGATTTTAATTAGCTTATCAGGTATATTGTTGATAACAAATCCTTTAAACATAAAGATTGAGGGAAGTTCTTCCAAAGGGTTTTTATTTGTAATTTTATCGTCGTGTTCATTTGCATTTAGTAATACAATGGCTAAAAAGGCTCAATTAAAGAGTACAGAATTAGTATTATTTAATAATTTTATAACTATGATAGTTATGTTAGTAGTTATGCTGATTACAAACCAAAGTTTCTCGGCGAATTTAACAAATATAGCTTACATATCAATAGCTGCTTTTTTTGGTTCATACCTTGGACTTGTTTTTTATTATAAGGCAATCAAAACAATTTCTTTTACGATTTCAAATCTTGTAAGAGAAATCAGCCCTATTATAACGATTTTAGTTACTTTGATTATTTTACCCTCCAAAATTGAATTGATTCAATGGATTGGAATGTTTATTATTTTAGTATGTTCGATATTGATGGTAAAAAATTATAATAATCAAAAGTAAAAACAAATTAGAACTATTGTTATTAAAAAAGGCAATTGCTACTAACTTTAAGCTTGGTACAAAATTTGGAGTAAGGTCAAACTGATTAAAGTTGAAAGTGTTTCCGGAGACTTTATAATTGAATGAAAACATGCCGTAAATGAACTGACCCCAAAAAGTTAGACACAAATTGGTAAGACATTAAGCTATTAACAAGGACTGAGTTCTGTATTGAACAGGGCTCAGTCCTTTTAGCTTGCCCTTGATCCTATGATGATTGTAGTAGTATATGTATTTTTCAAGTTCCTCACGGAACTCTTCAAAACTTTCAAACTCCCGAAGATACAGTAGCTCAGATTTAAGTATGCCAAAGAAGTTCTCCATTACAGCATTATCCAGACAGTTGCCTTTCATGGACATACTCTGTCGGATACCTTTTTCTTTTAGGCGGTGCTGATACATTTTGTGCTGGTACTGCCACCCTTGATCGGAGTGAAAAATCAGATTAGTACCATCCGCATACATATCCAAGATTGGAGATAAATAAAGCTTCCTGCTAAAGAGAGAGAACTCTGTTATATCGGTTGTCCATTTCTGGTTAGGTGCGTTTGCATGGAAATTTCTATTGATTAGGTTAGGCGCTACTTTTCCAATATCTCCTTTGTATGAACGATACTTCCTAATCCTTACTCTGCACTTCAAACCAAGGATATTCATTAACCGACTCACGGTCTTATGGTTGATGATATATCCACGGTTTCGTATCTCAAGAGTTATCCTTCGATAACCATACCTGCCTTGATTTTCATGGTAGATAGCAGTTATCTCTTCCTTTTCGATACGATACTTATCCAGCCGTTGCATTCGTTTTAGATAGTAGTAATATGTGCTTCTTGGTAGACCTGCGATAACTAACAGAGCCTTAAGCGGATATTTCTGCCTTAGTTCTGAAATGACTGTTACTTTTTCTTCTGTTCTGATTTTTCCCGCTCGAGAACTAAGGCGTTCAATTTTTTTAAGTATTCATTCTCCATGCGAAGACGCTGGACTTCTGCCAGAAGATCTTCGTTCTCATTGACATTTTTCTTTGGTTTGAGGTTTTTCTTCTTTATCATGCTTTTTCGTCCTCGTCTTTCCTTCAGAAGGGCTTGTGGTCCTTCTTCATAATATATGTGCTCCCATTTTGCCACTGTAGGGGCACTGGGAATACAGAAATAGTTAGCTGTTTCTCTTAATGACATTTCTTTCATGTGCATATATTCTACAACATAGATTTTAAATTTTCCACTATATGTTCCTAAAGAACTACATAAGCCTTCAGAACCATGAGTTTCATAAAGACGAACCCACCGTTCAAGAATGGAGTGATTTATACCATATTTCTTTGTAATAGTTTTAAATCCTCCATTTTTACCAGAGAGATACTCATCAACTAACATTAGTCTAAATTCATCTGAATACTTTCTTTTTCTTGACATAACAAAACCCCTTTCGTCAGATTTTGTCTAACTAAAGGGGTTCACTTCATTTTCATAAAGGCCCGGTTTTTTTATTCCTAAGCTTTTTTCATCATATTTTTTACAATAAAACTAGCAACATGTGCTCCCTTGGTTCCTCTACCAAAACCTGCATCCATACTGTTCTCTATAGCCATATCATTAGAGATTTGTGTTCCGCCTACGATAAGAAGAAACTTATCTCTTACCCCTTTTTCCACAGCAATATCGTTAAGTTTTTTCATGTTTGCAATATGTATATCATTATGAGTGACTATCATGGAAGCAAGCACGGCATCGGCACCAACTTCTATTGCAGAATCTATCATTTTTTCAGGAGGAATACTGGTTCCAAGATAAACATACTTTATACCGTACTTTTCTATTCCGCCATGCTTTATATCAAGAATTTCCCTCAGTCCGACGTTATGCTCGTCGTTTCCCACAGTACCAGCTACAACTTTTATTACTCTTTTTTTGCAGAAGTCAAAAAGTACATCTTCAGAAAGTGCTTCAGTTTTTTTGGGAAGTACAAGATCCTTCTTGTTAATGAAAAAAGGCACTTTACCTTTAAGCTCAACATATGTTCCTTCGCTTGGATGTAGAACCTTTATACTAATAACTTCGGGATCTTCAAGACCCATTTTACGGCATATTTCAATTGCTGCAGCTTCTGCATATTCGGAACTTTCCGGTATGGTCATGTCTATCTGTATCACTCCGTCATAACTCCATTCCGTTTCAGGCTTGATAAGATCTTTTTTTCTGTACTCACGTATATCCAGCAATCGTTTCTGTACATTGTCATCTTCATCCAGTTCATTGAGAAACTTAATTTTGTTATGGTGACAAAGGGTACAACCACCTACCGGATCACAGTCTTTTATGATCCCTGCAGGGAGATTATTGTAACCGAAATGTTCACATACTGGCGCCATATAATCTTGATCTCTGGGAACAACTGTTCCGGCGCCTATTCCCCCGTCTTTCTGCCTTACTATTCCATCTCCCATTCTTTCGGGATAAAAACCATTGTCTACGAACATTCCCTCTTCAACAGCATTGAAAAATCCACCCATTTCGATGATTTCTTCAAGCATCAGTATAGCTCTTATTTTGAGGTTGCGTATATCTTCACGGACGTTTGCTTCATCTATCTTTACATACTTCTTTATGCCGTCCATAGATATCAGAGTATGCTTGGCCGTCTCTATACCTCTTATCGAATTGATATGCCATGGAACATTCCTGCCTTCATCTGGAGTTATAGTAGACTGCAGATCGGCACTTGTAAGCCTTGAAAGCGCTGCATTAAGTACGTGTATCCTTGTCGCATCCATAAGATCTGATTCTATATACCGTGTGTTCATCTGTGCCCTGAATCTATAGCCCTTAAAAAGTTCACGTATTGTAAGCGCATAGATCATATTTATTCTCATTTCCGGTGAAGGCGATGTCGTAGGAGGCACGGTTGAAAGAGCAATGTTACCCTTTTTCATTCCTGCCTTTACAGAGTACAAGGAGTTTACCGCATGCTGTACCAGAAGCTCAGGCATAACATTCCATGCTTTTTTTGCTGATGCATTGGCATTGTGGGCCCCGTCTATCTGAAGCATATCTGCGCTTGCCATTATTTTCTTTGCTACGGCTGCATCCACAAAGGAGCGAACCATATTTATTCCCCTGTAAAGAACATTATACTGCGGATCCTGATGTGCACCGTTTATACCTTCTTCGGCAAAAAGAACTGCAACTTCCGGTCCTGCTATTCCGCTTATATAGCTGTGAAGATTTATAGGCCTACCTACTTCATCTTCTATAAGGTCCAAAGCTTTTCTTGAAGCTCTGATCTGTTTGCGAGTTATAGGAATGCCGCCTATTCCTTCAGGAGTACCTTCAATCAGTCCGTCCATATGACTCTGCCCGAGAGTCCTGATAACCATTATATGGTCTGCACCATACCATGCTGCCATTCTCATTCTTCTTATATCTTCTTCAAACCTTCCAGAAGCAATTTCAGAAGTTATGTTAACTTCTGGCTGTGGATCAATGTTGCCAAAGTAATGGGCAGAAGGAAGTGGCAGTGAGTTTTTAAGAGGTTCACTTATCTGGAAATACTTAAAACCATTTATTTCTGTTCCCTCTTTAAGAGGCTTGCGCCAGTGCCAGCCTTTCCTTCTGGGAGCATAATTTTCAAGATCATTGAGTATCTCGTCGATATTTATCTTTTCATTTATATTCAATTCTTTCATGCTTTATTTACCCCCTCAAAAATCCTCTGCACAACATCCCAGAGCCTTCCCTGTATAAGTTCGGTTCCGGCCTGCTCCATGCTGATATTCTGATCCTTTGAGACTCTATATACTATATTTCCTGCGCCTTTGCCCAAAAGACCTTTTTCAAATATCTTGTCAACAAGTGCTTTAGCCTGAAGAGAACTGAACCCCATTCGTAAAAGAACAGATCTTTCTATTGAAGGGGATGTGTTCTTATATGCAAGATCTATGAGAGGATCAACTATCTTTTCGGTAAGATTCCAAAAGTATTTTTCCAGTTCCTCATCACTCATTTTTTCAAATCTCTTAGCTTTTACTTCAAAATCATCTTTCCTAGGAATCATTTTTTCCCCCCGAAATCTCAAAGAGCTATCTCTTTTAAGTATTCTTTAACTTTTTCAACCCCGATATTTATATCCTCGGATATAAATTCAAGCTCTATATCAGAAAAGTCTTTTGTCCCGTATTTGTTCACAGCCTGCTTCAGATAAGATTTCCTTATAGATTGCAGAGGATACTCTGTAAATCCCATAAGACCAGGCGATGACGGAATTACAATGTTTTTACCGGGAATATCTTCTTTTAACGGATCACCTGTTCTTATTTCAATACCGTTATGCCTTGCAAATGTAAGCTGTGCAGACGGAAGCTTGCCAGCTCCGGTATACTCTGTCTCGTTTACAACAATTATCTGGTCCTCGTTCATCTCTGTCGCAAGAGCAATTGCCCCGGCAAGGGAAGTGTTGCCGGCCGGTCCTCTTAAAAGACCTTCCATATTTGCAAGCATTTCTGTTACATAAAAAACTTCTCCCTGAGTAACCAAAATATACCTGTCCATATATCTTAGAGATCTTGCCGCATTCCTTGGCACGTCCGCCCTGTCGGGAAATACTGCAAAAGGTACACCAAACCCTGTATGTCCCGTGGTAAAGGATTTTTTGTTAAAATCTCTGTCACTGGCCATATGAAGACCCTTAAGATCAACACTTACACCTATTATCTTTGTATCCTTAGCTCCTGCTTTTTTAAGTCCCCTGGCTGTTCCGGTAAGATTCCCACCGCCTGCATGAGTTATCGCCACAGCATCGGGATATCTGCCAAACTGCCGTATAGACTGCTCAGCTATCTCATAACCGAGAGTTTCCACACCGGCAATTCCAAAAGGTGTGTAAAGTGAAGCGTTAAAGTAACCTGTATCTTCCAGAAGACGAAGAAAATAATAAAAAAGTTCTGGTCCAACCGAAAGCTGAAGTACTTCCGCTCCATATGCCTCACATGCCCTTTGCTTTTCTAAAATTTCAGGCTGTCCTACTCCTCTTGAATCATAGCATTCCTGCACTATAATAGACTTAAGCCCTTTTTTTGCGGCTTGGGAAGCCACCGCTGCACCATAGTTGCCGCTTGTGGCAGCTATTACTCCTTTAAAGCCAAGTTCCTTGGCTCTATATACACTTACAGATGCTCTTCTATCTTTAAAAGATCCCGATGGATTGGTTGCTTCATCCTTTACGTAGATTCGCGCCCCTTTTCCTTTAGGAGATATTTTTTTAATCAGTCTGTTTATATTTTTAAGTTCTACAAGCTGAGTATTCCCTACTCCTGTCTCAAGCTGTATTTGCCTTATCTTTTCAATGGGATATCCGCTGTCTGAAAGCATTTTTTCATAATCAAAAGCTATCCCGTGGATTTCATATTTCTGATAATCGACTCCCACAGATTTTTTCATTATTTCATTTTTTCTGGACATTACAGCTTCATATGAGTTATCAATCATCAAAATCACCTTTCATTATCTCCTGAAGCTTATTTACGGCAAGTATTAGTTCAGGGACAGGCTCCCCAAAATTATGTTCATATTTGGGATTGACTGCTATCATCTTACCCTTTACCTCTCTTCCTGTCACTGTTTCTACAGATACTTCCTGGCCTATACATGCAGATTCATCCTTTAAAAAACCTTTCACACGTATTTCAAGCGGAACCTTTCTGGTATCCTCCGGAAGATTAGCAGTACGCTCCTCAGGCCTGAGCCCTGTAAAACATATCTGTACAAGACTCCCTTTCGGAAAGAATTGTTTTTCATTCTGCATGTTAATTATCCCCCAGTAAAGCTCTGGGCATTGGCATGTCTATCATGCTCTTAAGTCCTGGGTCGATGTTTTCTATTACAAAAGGTATCATATTAGTAGCAAGAGCTATAGTTCCCTTTCCACCAGGTATCTCCGGCTTGGTTGAAACTGAGATGCTCGGATCACCGTCTATCCATATGTAATCTCCGGTATTTACATTTTCAAGCTCCGGCCTTACCTGCTGGGGATGTTCAAGCTCTATAAGTAGCGTATCTCCACAGTAGGCTTTGGCAATATGCTTGCATCCTGCGACCATTCCGGGTTCAACCCTTACATACTTGGTTTCTCTTAAAACGTTGGATATTATCGGTTCCCTTGTCTGTTCTATTCTGTCTATCTCCCAACCAAGTGCCTGGGAAATCATATATATTGACTGTTCAAAACCTATGTGTCCGACTATTTTACCGCTTTCAAGGCCTTCTTTAAACTGCTCGGGACTGGTTCCTACTCCCTGAGTTTCCATTACTGTGGGTCCGAAAGGCGAAAGATCATTTATTCTTGCAGCTTTTATCTTCTTAACGTTCAGCATGGCCGCTGTCATAGTTATGATCTGGGTATCAAGAACAAAACCAGGATTTATACCGGTTCCTAATACTGTCACTCCATATCTTCTGGCCATATTATCTATTTCTTCTGCTTCCTCAGGATTAGTTACAAAAGGATACGCCATTTCTTCTGCAATCGTTATAACATTGATATGTCTCTTTATCGCCTGAATTATCTGCGATTTAACAACCTTCACGAAAGAGTTGGTGGCAATCACAACCAGGTCAGGATTACTGTCTTCAAGCATTTTAACTGGATCTGAGTATATTACTATTCCGGTATCTTTTGTTCCGAGAATATTCCCTATATCTTTTCCCATAAAATCTTCCCTGGAATCATATACTCCTACCAAACTTAGATCATACTTGGTCATTATGTTCCTGGCTATACCGCTTCCCATAGCTCCGAAACCCCATACTGCAACTCTATACATGTTATTCCCCTCCTTAAATGAAATTTTTTTCATTCAGTATAATATATGATACAATTTTCATTAAAAAAAATCCATTCAGATTAAAGCTGTTAATATAAGACTATCTGCTATTAAGGCTGAATTAAGCATTGTAAACTTTATAAAACGCATTCATACAAAAAAATCACTCTTGAAAGAGTGATCTTTTTGATACGTGTTTTTTATTAATATTATGGCATAATATGAACTTTATACTATGAATAGAATATGAGTTTATATTCTTCTCAGAATATAAATCTTTCTATTTCCGAAATAACCTGAGCTACTTTCGCTATATCCTTTCCTCCTGCCTGTGCAAAATCAGGTTTTCCTCCTCCGCCTCCACCAAGAAACTGAGCTATTTTTTTGGCTATACCACCGGCATTGTGTGCTTTAGTCATAAAAGAAGGAACTTTCACGCAGAATATTACCTTATCGCTCCTGCTGAAAAGTACAATCAGAGCTTCTCCTTCTTTCTGTGCAATTATATCGATACTGTTTCTGAGCACATCTGGTTCAACATTTTCAAAAACACCGCAGATAACTTTTATGTTATTTATCATCCGTGCATTTTTAATGAACCCGTCCAGAGACTGTCCGGCAAGTTTTTCTTCCAGCCTTTTTATCTCCTTGGTAAGGTTTCTTGTAAGTTCTAAAGTCTGAAAAGCTTTTTCTTCAATGTTTTCAGACGATGCATCCAAAATTTTTGATGTGTTCGTAACCTTTTTTGAAAGCTCGTTAACGTACTCATATGAGTTTATTCCAGTAAATGCTTCTATTCTTCGTATTCCCGAAGAGACAGAAACTTCGGATATTATTTTAAAAAGTCCTATCTCGCCAGTATTGGAAACATGAGTTCCGCCGCAAAGCTCACTTGAAAATCCTCCGGCTTTTACAACCCGTACGGTATTGCCGTACTTCTCCTGGAAAAGGGCAATTACATTCTCATTTTTTGTTTCTTCAAGTGATTTTATCTCAGTAATTACAGGATAAGCTTTAAGAATTTCAGTATTTACAATTCTTTCTATCTGAGCTATCTGTTCCTGGCTCAGAGCCTGAAAATGAGTAAAGTCAAACCGTAACCTTTTAGAATCAACAAAAGACCCTGCCTGTTTTACATGGGAACCTGCTACTATTCTCAAAGCACTGTGCAGAAGATGTGTGGCGGTATGATTGCGCTTTATAGCAGCTCTGTTTTCTTCATTAATATGAAGTGAAAGGATGTCCCCTTTTTTTATAGTACCCTTGGTAACAGAAACTTTATGGGATACAACTTCATTATAAATGACTTTGACTTCATCTACAAGTGCAACAGCACTCTCTGAAAGTATCTCACCGGTATCGGAAATCTGTCCGCCTTTTTCAGCATAGAAGGGTGTACTTGCAAATATCAGTTCAGCCTGTTCACCCTCTGAAACTGTTTCTGAAAGTTCAGAACCTTTGATTATATATATAAGTTTTTGAACATCATGATTTTTTTCATATCCGGTAAATACTGTATTTTTAAGCTCTTCACCGACAATTTTATATGCCTGGTTAGCTTTGTCGTATTCTTTTTCTCCGGCTGCATTTCTGGCTCTTTCTCTCTGTTCCTTCATAAATGTCTCAAAACTTTGCACATCTACATCAAAACCTTTTTCCTGGGCAATCTCTATTGTAATATCAATCGGAAAGCCATACGTATCATAAAGCTCGAATGCAACAGCTCCCGGTATGGTTTTATCGGATAAGGCATTTGTAATGTCATTGAGTTTATCTATACCTTTTTCAAGAGTCTGCAGAAATCTGTCTTCTTCTGCTTTGACTATTTTTTTTACAAATTCTTTTTTTTCAGAGAGCTCAGGATATATTTTTTCCATCCTCTCTACTAAGGAGTCTATTATCTCGGACATAAAAGGCTCTTTTTTCCCAAGAAGATTTCCATGCCTTAATGCCCTGCGTAGAACTCTGCGCAGAACATAGCCTCTCCCCTCGTTTGAAGGAAGAACTCCTTCGGCTACTGTAAACGTAACAGCCCTGGTATGATCGGCAATTACTTTTATAGACACATCTGCTTTTTCAGACTCACCATACTTTATACCGAAACTTTTTTCTATCACCTTTATAGTCGGCTGGAAAAGATCACTGTCAAAGTTGTTGTATACTCCCTGCATAGCTGCTGAAATTCTTTCAAGCCCCGCACCGGTATCTATATTTTTTCTTGCCAGAGGCTCGAGTTTTCCGTTTTCATCCTGGTAATACTCAGTAAAAACTATATTCCATATTTCAACAAATCTTCCGCACTCGCAAGCCGGACTGCAATTCTGAGGATCCTCACATTTTGATTTATTGCCTGTATCAATATATATTTCAGAACAGGGACCGCATGGACCGGTTGGACCGACAGGTCCCCACCAATTTTCTTTTTTATCAAACCTCATTATTTTTGATTCTTTTACTCCTATCTTATCTCTCCATATTCTGTATGCTTCGTCATCTTCGAGATAAACCGACGGCCACAGCCTGTCAGGATCTATCTTCAGTTCTTTGGTCAGAAACTCCCATGCCCATTCTATAGACTCGTTTTTAAAGTAATCTCCGAAAGAAAAATTTCCGAGCATCTCAAAGAAAGTATGATGCCTCGGAGTTCTTCCAACATTTTCTATATCGTTGGTTCTTATACATTTTTGGCATGTGGTAACCCTTGTATACGTCGGCTCAACCTTTCCCCAAAAAATAGGTTTAAATGGAACCATACCTGCAACGGTAAAAAGAAGCTGTGGATCATTAGGAACCAAAGGAGAACTTGCAAGTCTTTTATGTCCTTTGGATTCAAAAAAAGCTAAGAACCTTTCACGTATTTCATCAGCACTCATCCAGCTCATACCTATAACCTCCAAGACAGTTTAAAAATCGTTCCTTTCTTTTCCAGCAATTATATCATAAGAAAGGTATGCCAGGCATACCTTTCTTGTTTTAATAGTAAAAGCTAATTTTTCATTATTCTAAGCATCGGTTTTTCATCAGAGTCTTTTTCTATGTTGGGATCAACTTTGATGAACTTATCGTGCTTAGGGTCGGCTTTGGTGTAAACAATATGTATTTCAGAGTCACTTAAAGCAGAACTTACTGATATATCTAACGGTTTACTACCAATGAAACCGCCATCATAGAGCTTTTCCAGACTTATGTCCGAAGTATCGCTATTGTAAATAAGATACTGCACCACAGCTGTCTGAACCGTCCTCATATCGTTTATCGCCTTTGTAACTTTAGCCTGAGAGACCATATTGCTGAACCCAGGAATAGCCGCTGCTGTAATTATTGCAATAATAACAAGAACAACAACAACTTCAAGCACAGTAAAACCTTCACGAAATTTTGTGAACTTTTTCATCCTACCCCCCGTTTTTCAGATGCCAAGGATCCTCAAAAACAGATACCACATGGGTGTAACTACGAGAAGACCATCTATTCTGTCAAGCATCCCTCCGTGACCCGGAAGGACTTCGCCTGAATCCTTAACACCATAAAATCTTTTAAATATTGATTCGGTGAGATCCCCAACTGTATCAAAACAGGCAACCATGACTGCAAATATCAAGGCGTAGAATATATCAAGCTTGGCAAAACCGTAAAGTTCTCTGAAAAACTCATAGATAAGGATATATACAAAAGTTCCAAGTACTCCGCCGAAAAAACCTTCCCAGGTTTTTTTTGGAGAAAATTTAGGAGACAGTTTGTGTTTTCCGAAATTGAGCCCGAAGAAGTACGCGCAAGCATCATAGGCCCATACGGAGGTTAAAGCTAAAATTCCCATAGTTCCGCCATAACCTATATGTATGTTATAGAAAATAGAAAGAAAAAAAGATATATACATTATCGCAAATACAGACGAGGTTATAAGATTTTTAGCCTCATTCTGATCCTTTGCAGTAAAAAGACTTACCGAAGCTATAAAAACAAAAGCTATAAAAAATATTATCTCAGCTTCAAATGGCAGTATTCCGGCATATTCGGTCTTCAGTGAAAAACCGTACAGAAGGCTTGCTACACCAATTACAAAAGCATAAAGCAACTTTATAAAATTATTTTTTATTTCTTTATTGGACATCTCAATAAACTCATAAGAAGCTAAAATTATTATAGTCGTAACCAGACCGAGCAAACTCTGATAAGTCAGGAATGAAAAGACCACTATCGGACCTATTATCACACCTGACAGAGTCCTGAACGCTAAATCTTTTTTGTTAACCGGCATATTATTCAACTCCCCGTCCCGCCATACCTTCTCTGCCTTTTAGAATAACTTTCCAAAGCTCTGATATACTCTTCGTAAGAAAAATCAGGCCACAGAACCTTGCTGAAGTAAAGTTCAGAATATGCAGACTGCCAGAGAAGAAAGTTGCTTATTCTCTCTTCTGCTGATGTTCTTATTATCAGATCTGGATCAGGAACATCCGCAAGGTAAAGATTCTTTGCAATATCCTCTTCTGAAATATCTTTTTTCCCGTTATTTAAAGCTTTATTAACAGCATCGGCTATTTCTTGCCTACCACCGTAGTTAAGAGCCATTATTAACTGAAGCTTTGTGTTACCGGCACTCTTGGTTTCAATATTCCGGATAGCTTTTATCAGGGAGTCAGGTAATTCATTTATTCTTCCGGAAAACCTCATTTTTACACCTTTTGATACTATCTTACCCATTCTGCTTTCAAGATATCTTACAAAAAGATCAAAAAGATAGTTAACCTCTTCTTTCGGCCTTTTCCAGTTCTCATAAGAAAACGAGTACAGTGTAAGATATTTTATTCCTATATCTGCCGACCATTGAATAACTTCTTCCGCTACTTGAGCACCCTTTTCGTGTCCTAAGTTTCTGCTGAGCCCTTTGCCTATTGCCCAGCGTCCGTTGCCGTCCATTATTATAGCAACATGTTCAGGCAGTTTTAATCCTGTCAAGACTCCATTATCTCCTTTTCTTTTTTAGTAAACAAAAGATCACATTTATCCTCGTATTCCTTAAGTACCTTGGTTATATCTTCTTCGGCTTTTTTGGACTCATCTTCCGTTATTTTGGAGTTTTTCTGATCATCTTTTATTTTTTTCAGGTCATCTCTTCTTATATTTCTAAGAGCGATCTTTGTTTCCTCAACCTGTTCTTTAGCTTTTTTAACCCATTTTTTCCTGTCTTCACCTGTTGGCGTAGGAAAGGAGACTCTAATGACTATTCCGTCATTTATAGCATGCAATCCGATATCGGAAGCATTGATAGCTTTTTCTATCTTGGAAAGCATCGACCTGTCATATGGGGTAATGACCAGAGTCCTGTCCTCGGTAAGGTTAAGAGATCCCACCTGATTTATAGGTGAAGGGTTACCGTAAAATTCTACTTTGATATTTTCAAAGATGGTAGTAGAAGGTCTTCCTGTCCGCAACCCCTTTAACTCCTCCTCCAAGTGTTTAAATGTCTTTTCTAATTTTTCCTGAACGGTCTTTCCATAAGCTGTTTTTGCTGGCATCTAAACCCACCTCCATCATTTATGTTCATTTGAACTCAATTATATCACAATTGCCGGATTAAAAAAACATATGAATCTGATAGGCCTCTTTAGCCTTTCGAAGAAAATTATAACAGAATATACTCAATTTTTTGTCGTAACAGACGATAAATTATTGAAATAATCCAAACGGAGGTATCTACTATGGAAATAAGAGGTCTGGGATCACCCAACTCTTCTCAGTTAAAGCAAATAAAGAAGGATCCGGTAAAAGATATCAAATCATCTTCTGAAAATGATTTTTCAAAAGAGTTTGAAAAAATTACCGGAGATTCAATGAAGTATATAGAACTTTCAAGAAAGATTCCAAACGTTAGGAATCATCTCGTTCAGTCATATAAGAACTCTATCAACGAAGGCACTTACAGTATTAATATATCAGAAATAGTCAAGAAAATGCTGGGCGAGATATGAAGGAAGAAAATAAAGGCCTTGTCGATATTCTTGACAAGGAGTTTGTTTTGATTGACCGACTTATAATAAAGGTGGATTCTTTCAGGCAATCACTAATAAAAAAAGAATCTACCGAGTACATAAACTCTCTTCTGGCTGAAATTGACTTGCTCTCAAAGGAGTTTCAGGAGGCAGATATAAAAAGAGACCAGTTTGTAGCGGATATTTCATCTTGTCACAATATTCCTAATGCCATAAAAGATATTGTCGACTTTTTTTCCGTTACAGATAAGGATGTTGCCTTAAAACTTGCCGGTTTCGTAGAAAAGATGCAGAATCTGACTTTCACATTGGATTGCCTTCATCAGGCCCTTGATTTTGAAAGCAACTACAATAATCTATTGCTAAATATGCTTAATATAGATAAAACAGGCAAAAGTACTTATGCTAAAAGCGGTTACAGCAAAAACAACTATCAAAATAAACTGAACTGGGAGGGATGAACTTATGCCTGACGTATCTTTATACGGACTACTCAATACCGGTCTCCTTGGAGTTTACACACATAAAATAGCTATGAGTGTAGTCGGTCATAATATAGCAAACACCAATACTCAGGGATTCTCAAGACAGCGTCCGCTCATTGTAACAACATCTCCGATACCAGTAAACAGCCTTACTCAGCCTTCAATTCCTTTGCAGTTCGGAACAGGCTCAAAGGTAACGGACATTCAGCGTGTACGGGATGAGTTTCTTGATGTACAGTACAGACAGGTCACTAACAGATATAATTATTGGGATACTTTAAATGGAAATATGCATTATATAGAGCAGTTATTCGGTGAACCGGGTGAAACCGGTTTACGAACATTTTTTGATTCGTTCTGGTCTTCAATGGAGGAAATAAAAACCGATCCTACCAACGAAGCTGCCAAAGGTCAGATTGTATCAAGAGCCACAGAGCTAAAAAATGTTCTCTATGATATTGACTATCGTCTGGAGCAGCTTCAGATAGACCTTAATGACGAAATAAAAACCAGAGTTGACCAGTTAAACTCTGCTTTCAAGCAGATAGCCTATCTGAACGATAAAATTTCTTCCAGCCAGGTGATGGGTTCTTCACCCAACGATCTTCTTGATGAGCGTGACAGACTTCTTGACCAGATATCGGAGCTTTCAAATGTACGGGTAAACTATGATAAAGACTTTCAGATGTCTATTTCCGTTGGTGACAGAACTGTCCTTAACGGAAAGACATTCATCCCGCTTAAAGTAGAAAGAGTTCCGGGAGAACAGTATAAATATGCTGTGTTTTCCAATAACACCCAAATATCTTTCAACGATGGAAAGATGAAGGCTATAATGGAACTGAGAGACAGCGTTATAAAAGATTACAGAAGTAAGCTGGACGAGTTTGCACTTACTCTAAACGATACTGTTAATCTGGTATACCAGGAAGGCTGGGACTCTACAGGAAACACTACTGGAGCAAGATTTTTTAAAGATATGTCTGCCAAACTTGATTCCGATAATGCCAGACTTTACAGAATAGCCTCATCATGTTTTTTTAACGGTGGCCCAGTCAATCATATTCCCGGAAGCAGAAGCTTTAATGGAATAGACTTTCAGAACTATGAAATAAACATGATAACAAAGGGACAGATTGTATCAGTTGGGGAAGATTTTACAAATACTGATTCAGAAAAACTTTCTCTGGGAACCAAAGAAAAAATTTCAACTATAGCCGATGGACTTAAGAGTCTTGAAATGTCACTTGCATATAATAAAAATAAAGATCTTACCACTCTGAACAACTACGGCGGAGATTCCCTTAACAACAGACTTATAATAGATTTTAACAGCAACGTATTCAATCAGCTTGGTCTGAAAACCAAAGCTATAGAAGCCATAAAACTAAACAAGGCAGAGAGCGGACAGCTTATTCTTAATAAAGGAAGTTCGAAACAGGAAGTTGTAAATATATCTGTAGGCACCGGCGAGGGTATTGAAAAAGTTGCGGCGGATATAAATGCCCAATCTTCGATGATAAAGGCCTTTACATTAAATGACTCGCTTTACATTGTTCCTACCAAAAACGTTGAAGATTTCAACATAAACAATGTCGTTTTTGACGATAAGGACGGAATAATGACCAAGATGGGAGCGGCAAAAACCAGGCTTAACGTTTTGGATACATCAGAACCTACCCTGCAGAATGTTTTCAACATGAGCGTTTTTAGAACCAAAACCTACGATGTAAAATCCTTTGATGCAGCATCCTCCTTTGAAGTAAGCATGGAGTACGCTGACGGAACCGTATCTTCAATACCGCTTACGGATCTGGGACTTTTTACCGAAGACTCCATAGGCAAGTCCGGTGAGTTCAAAGTCAGAAAAAACGGGGATAAAATTGAAATAATACCAACCAAATCAGATTTTAACTTTGAACAGATCATAGATCTTCAGGTAAAGGTAAACGGCACAACGCTTTATTCAAAGGATAAACTCTTTGACTTGCAGTCTGCGAAGGAGTTTTTTGCCGCAGAAGGAATGGATTACAACGCACTTATGAACGATCCTGAAATAACGTGGAAATCAGATTTTATAAAATACGGGATAAATCTTGAGATAAACGGAATAAACATCAATATAGATCCTACACGAGATACTTTTCAAAGCATGATAGATAAAATAAATTCCACCGGTTCAGGTCTCAGTGCTTTTCAGACACCAAACGGCAGATTCGCATTAAAAGCCAACAGCAGTGTAAACTTTGATATGCGTAATATCACCATAAAAGGACATGAAAAGTTTTTTGAGCTTCTTGGACTTAAAAATTCATCGGAACCTCCTTACAAAACAAATTATGTCTTTATGGGACCTGACAGAACCGCCAGAGAACTTGAGGTTGACCTGCAGAACTCATCTGTTCTTAAACTTGATAAAAATGTAAGTCTTGTAAGACAGCTTGAAATTGTAGATACTTTGAAAAGTAATCCATCTTCGCTTTCAATAGACCTTGGCAAAGGCATTGATTCCAACGGGGACTGGAAAGCTGATTATTTCATTCCTATAGGAAAACACAGCACCACAGTTTGGAACTATCTCTCAAAGATAAAGGAACTTCCTCTGCTGAGTGAAGGAAAGGTAGGCTTCTCAGGTTATCTTGCCAGTCTTGTGGCAGAGATGGGGATCTCCGGAGAAAATGCCAGCAAGATGAAAACCAACAGCCAGTATCTTAAAGAACAGATAGACGGAGAGCGCGAACGAGTAAAGGGAGTCTCAATAGACGAAGAAGTATCTAATATGATAAAGTATCAGCAAGCATTCAATGCTTCCGCAAGAGTCATAACTGCTGCAGATGAAATGATAAACAAAGTAGTCAACGGTTTGGGGCTTGTGGGCAGATAGGAGGAATAAAATGAGAATTACAGAGATAATGATAAATAATTCGGCACTAAGCGATCTTCAGAGCACCATGCGAAAGTTCAGTAAGCTAAATGAACAGCTCACTTCAGGCAAAAAAGTTAATTTCCCTTCGGACAATGCAGCCATTGCTTCAAGAATGTCAAACCTCGATAGCAGGCTTAGGGAAATAGAGCGCTATCAGAGCAATGCAAGTATTGTAGAAAACTTTTCCAAGATGTATGATCAGATACTTCAGGATGTATCGTCAGTCTATACCAGAGTGAAATCACTTGCCGTTCAGGGAGCCAACTCTGGAACCCTTGACAGCAACCTTGACAGAAAAAGCATTGCAGACGAACTGGAAAAAATTAACGATCATCTCATTTCTCTTGCCAATACAAGCGTATCTGGAAAGTTTATTTTCGGAGGTGCTGAGTCTGATAAAACCCCTGTTAGTGATTCAGGAGACATCATGACAGATCCGAAAGCAAATATCAAGCATAAAATATCAGTTGGCGGATACGAGCTTGAGTATGGAGTAACTGTATACGATGCTTTCGGAACCAAAAGCGGAACCTCTATATTTAAGATAGTCGACAGACTTAAAGATGCCTTTATTAAATCTGACGAGATAACCAAAGACCTAAAGGATGCCATAAAAACCAAGGATAATCTGAGCATGCAGAATGTAACGTTAAAAAATGAAATAAAAGAGATTGAAAAAAGAAAGCTCCAGGCTGAAGCTGCCGGCAATACTGCTTTGGCTGCTTCTCTCCAGACTCAGATCGATGAAAAAAACAGCTCGATAGCAACTAATGAAACCAAAATCAAAGAACTCCAGGGTGATCCTTCCGCCGCAACTCCTGTGAAAGGATTAATTGAAAGCAAATCTGAACTCCTCAAAAAAGCTGCCGAAAGCATTCAAAATGAACTCGGAGCCATAGATGAAATTCAGGAGTCCTCCAGCAGAACAATTTCTCAGGTAGGCGGAACTCAAAGACTCCTTGAACTTACCAACAGCAGGATGGAGAACTTCAAAACTTTTTCGGAGGAGTTTCTTGCTACTGAGACAGATGCTGACCCAGCAAAGGTTTATACCGATATGGCTATGCAAAAATCAGTAATGGACGCAGCTTTAAAAGCTTTGGCACAGATAGTCCCCAAAACCATCCTTGACTTTATGTGATAGATATATAAAAATGTTCGTTTTCAAAAAAAAATCCCTCCTTCCGATTATTTTTTTCTGTATGCTTTTACTTACAGCTTGCGGACCAGTATATGAGGAAAAACCGGAAGTGTATACAAAAGAACTCTCCGTCTTTGTGGACGAAGAGTTTTGTTATACTGTTTTCATAAAAAATTTTCCTAATATAAAAAGCTTCAGTATCCTTATTGATTTTGACAAGAACTATCTGGCTCCTGTTTTTGTTGACGAAAGGTTCTATTATACTCTGAGTCCTCTGGCTGATTCTTCTCTGGTTTTCACAAAACACAGTTACAACTCTTTGGTTGTGGGAGTGACTATGACAGAAGCTTTTTCAGCCGGCGCAGAGGAAATGGTGTTGTTGGTTTTCAAGTTCAAAGCCAAATCACCTGGCGATACAGCCATACACATTGTGCAAACAGATACGACTTTTTTTTCCGAAAACTTAAACACTCCTTTTTCAGGTTATTCGGTTATCAATTCATCAATACATATAAGATAGTCAGAGGTGTTTTATGAAAAATGCATATTTGGTTACTGTTCTGTTTATTATAGTTTTTTTATTTTCAGCGTGCACTTCGAAAAGTTCTGCGTTTCAGCCGATAAATTCCAAAAATATTTCCATATCAGACAGCGATCATGGAGCAGTTCTTTCAACATCGCGTGATATATACGGTATACAGTTACATATAAAAACTCCTGAAGGTACTAACCGTGAAGATCTAGTTTTTTCAGGAGACATTATTCATATTATACAGCAGATAAATCCTGCAGAGTACAAAGTTGTACTGGCAGGTAAAAACGGATTCATAAAACCTTCAGAACCTTTTCTTACCATAAAAAAAGCAAAATCCAAAGATATACATATAATAAACGAGGAGCTGCCGCTTTCAGAGAAGGCTCTTACTGTACGAAGCTTTATAGACCGCAACGATACGGACTACTCTAAATATGGACTTTATATCAAGAAAAGCTTTACTCTCAAGGGCGATGAGCTTTTGTGCGATCTATATGCCGTAAATAGGAAAGGAAAAGAAAAGCTCTATGCTTTTGGCCTAGAATTCACATTTGCCAGTACCGCTCTCACACTTAATGATTTCACATTTTCCCCTTCGATAAACACAGATTTCATATCTCTTAAATCAGATGCTTCTTCTATGCCTTTTATAATTGCAAGTTCGGCACGTTCAAAGGAAAAAGCACTGGACTTTACTTCACCTTTAAAAATAGGAACCTTCAGATTCAGTGTAATCGGTGAGAACCTTGCGGCTGCACTTGATATAAACGTAGACAGTTTAAAAGTAATCGATACCCTGGACAGTTCAATTAAAGACCTGCCTGTGATTGTTCCTGCAAAAGGAACGCCTGTGGTGATGATACAATCCTTTGTGGGAGATTTTAATAAAGATGGATCCATAGACGGAACAGATCTTTCAATTTTTCAGGCTGCATACTTTGCCAATAATACGGCAGTTGATATATACCCGGCACAGGATACTGACAAAGACGGTTTTTATGATATAAGTACAGGTGACATGAAAATCACGGTTGACGACCTTATAGTCTTTGCCGCAAATTACAGTAAAAAAATGGGCTTTCCAACATATCCATATCCTGAAAATCTGACTGTAAAAACTCCTCTTGATACCAAATTGAAATGGGAGTATTTTGGTACCGCTTCTCCCTCATCTTTAAGAATTCATTATGGAAACAGCATTTCATCAATGACAAATGAAGTTCCCGCATCAGACATAGACCTTGCTTCAAAAACTGCTACCCTGCCTCTACTGTCCGAGGATAAATCCTATTATTGGCAGGTTTCTGCAACTTACCCTGCCGGAGAGGTTCACAGTGAAATATGGAAGTTCAGCACAAACGGACTTCCTAAAATATCAGTAAACAGGCTGGGCAGTAAGGAAGGTACGGCAATTCCTTCCGGATTAACCGATGTGGCCATAAGCAATATTCCTATATACTGGTCGGCACCTGATTCTGACGGAGATACTGTAACTTGCACAATCAAGCTTTTCAATTCATCAGACTATCTTGAATCTTCGGAAATATCCGGTGCTTTTTCAGAAACAACTCAGTCATCGGCAACCATAAAAGGACCTCTTCTGTACAACAAAGATTACTTCATTCAGATAAGAGCAGAAGACAGTTCTCTGGGAGTTTCGGTTCTGGGAAATGCTGCTTCGCCGTATTTTTTCAGAACCAAAGAAGGAATTTCTCTGGACAGCAGTACTTTCCCGCTTAAGAAAGCTTATGTGTCTGCGCGCTTTAACGGACTTTACGAAGTAGACTATTCTGCTCTCATATCCTCCGGGACTGTTTCATCCTCGTGCGCTTTTAACACTCCTGGCTTATTCCCTATAGTGGAATCAGAGTACTTTCAAAACAATAAAACAGACCCTCAATACATGATAAGCGTTATAGGCAACTATAATAAAGATCCAAAGTTCTACATCGGACAGAGTCATGTTCTTGGAGCGTTTGACACTATCCCTGCCTCCTTCACGGGACTTAAGGAAGAATGGTCTGTCTGTGCCCTGACAATGGAGTCTGAAGGCGCAACCAAGCTCTTTATAGGCACTTCTTCAAATATTTATAAATTCCCTGATATAACTGACCTTTCAAACTTTAAGAAGCTTAAGGTTCCAGGTATAGACGACATGGAAAAGAAAGGAAATTACCTTTATCTCGCCTGCAAGTCAGCTAATAGGCTCCTAGTAGTCGACACTTCAGGAGATATGATGATCAAGGCTTCCAAGGCTATAGGTAGTCCCATCGACCTTAAGGTAAACGGAGACTTCCTTTATGTCCTTACAGAAGGCAAAACCCTTTTTAAGTATAGTATAGTTTCTCCTGAGCTTCTCATAGATAAGGGAAATATAACTTCGGTCGGCGGACTTTCCGCAGTTTACAAACTAGCCGTATACTCTGATAGCTCAGCTAAAGCTGGATATGTGTGTTGTGGATCAGGTGGACTTAAAGTTATAGACCTCGAAAAAATGACAGAAGCAAAGGCTTTAAAGGACATTGAAGCCAAGGATGCTGTTGTGAGGGGAAAGCTTTTATTTGTAATTTCCGAAAATTCAATATACTTTTATTCACTTATGGAACCCATGAATCCTCAGCTTATAAAATCTTGGCCGGTTACTTCAAACTTATCCACCATAAAAGTATGGTAGTTTTATAGTATAATAGCAGGGAGGGGATTTTCTCCTCCCTTTCATACTCATAAAGGAGGCTCGGCAATGAATATTATACAGACCAAAATCGGAACAATCGACATTGAAAAGCATCAGATAATAACTTTTGAAAGTGGTCTCCCTGGTTTTGAAAATCTTAGCAAATTCATAGTCTATACAGACGATTCCATAGCCCCCATACTCTGGCTGGTAAGTATAGAAGATTCTGAAATTGCCTTTCCGGTCATTCCGCCTAAAAATGTTCGTATTGATTACTCCTTCTTTATTCCGCAGGAAGTAGTTGACTATCTGGAAATATCCAAAGAGGAAGATCTAGTTATTCTTTCCGTTCTGACTATTCCGCAGCAGTCACAGGAGATCTCCCTTAATCTTATAGCTCCGATGCTCATATCGCTCATAAATAAGAAAGGTATTCAGCTTATACTGGACAATACTCAGTACAAGTCCAAACATCTGCTGAAAGAAGAACTGGAAAGATCTCAAAATCTTCTTAAACAAAGTGCAGGTGAGGATAATGCTGGTTCTGACGAGAAAAACCAATGAGTATGTTGAGATAATTGCTGGTGATAGACATATAAAAATCACCATTCTGGACTCTAACAGAGGTACTGTGAAAATAGGTTTTGACGCTGAAAAGGATATAAAGATATACCGTGGTGAGGTTTACGATGAAATAGTTTCACAGAATATTTCATCGGTAAATACAGATATTAAATCCCTTAAAGACATATCAAGGATTTTTCCGGGAGGAAAAAAGGGTGAGAATTGATCCATATATTAAGGAACAGCTTTCTCCTTTGTTTTCTGAGGTCAAGCCGCCTGATGTGGCAATACTGGGCGGCATAGAAGTTGAACACACAATTAAAAAGTGCTCAGACAACTACTCGATAGAAACGTTTATAGGAGGTAACGGGACACGTACGGCTCTGGAACTTAAAGGGCTGGGTATAGTACCTTCTATTTTAGCTTTTTTGGGACAGGATGAGTTTCTGAACATGGTTCTTAATTTTTTTGATTCCAGAAACATTTCCGTACGTTGGACTCCCAATAATTTGAAAACCCAACGCAGGCTTACATTTACCGATACCGGAGAAGTTATACTTCAGCGCAATGACTACATCATAACCATCAACCCCATATTTATAGAAGAGTTTATATATAATGTCAAAGCCGTGCTTGTAAACGTTGAGAGATGGAACGTTGATATAATCGATTTTCTCAGCTATGAGAAAAAGATGACCTTTGTCCATGCGGATCTTGATATTATTGATTCTTTTTCTTTTTCATGTAAAGTGTTATTTATTAAATCAAACGATATCCCCAAGGCACTTGAGACTGCTTCAAAGGCTAACTATGAAAGCTTGATCATTTTCAACGCTGACGGAATATACTTTGACGGTCTGACCATAAAACCAGATGTATGCTCAAAAGAGTACAGAGATCAGGCTGTATCTGTTTATGAAGCGGTATTTATTGAAGCCGTTCTGCACAGTATGTCTTATGCACAGGCACATGATTATGCTTTCAGATACTTCGCTTATGTACTTGCAAACGGCAGTAAAATAGAAAACATTTAATCAGCAAACTTGACAAATATGTTTATACGTGGTATAATTTTTTTGTTAATGTAAACAGCTTAATTATTTCTGTTACGCCTGTAATTTTCAAAGTAACATAATAATGAAAAAGCTCAAGGGGTTCTCGGGGGGACTATATGTCCAAGTTGATGCTTGTATTGTACAAGCATCAATTTTATTTTTTCTACTATACTATTGACTAGTTCTTTCTTCTATGATATAATATATAAGGTTTTAAGATACGGAGAGATGGCCGAGTGGTCGAAGGCGCACGCCTGGAGAGCGTGTTACGGCAAAACCGTACGTGGGTTCAAATCTCACTCTCTCCGCCATAAAAAAATCTGCTCATAAGAGCAGATTTTTTGTTTTTACTTACTTTCCTGCAGCAACCATTCCACTTTCAATAGCTTTCATATTCAAATCGATAAGCTTGGCTTTCGTGCCGGTGAGCTTATGCTCAAAAGCATGTTGTACAGCATCCATGGAGACAATGTTGCTTACATGAAGGAAAGCTCCCATCATAACCATATTCTGTACTTTTATGTTCCCAAGCTTTTCAGCAATATCGTTTGCTGGAATTCTAAAAATTTTTATATCCTTTCTTTCTGGCACACTCTCAACAACCGAGGAATTTATTATGAGACTTCCGCCTTTAATGACCTGAGATACAAACTTGTTCATAGAAGGCAGGTTAAATGCAAGAAGCTCGGTAGGTGCATCTATAACCGGTGAAGCAATATACTCATCAGATATTACCACTGTACAGTTGGCTGTTCCGCCTCTCATCTCAGGACCATAAGAAGGAAGCCATGTCGTGAACTTACCGTCAAGCATAGCGGCATAAGAAAGAAGCTGTCCCAGAAGCATAACTCCCTGTCCTCCAAAACCTGCTGCAATTAATCCACTGTACTTCATTTAATATCACCTACCTTGTCTACATATACACCCAACGGAAACTCCTTGGTCATATTTTCTTCAAGCCACTTGAGCGATTCAACAGGAGTGAGTCCCCAGTTTGTCGGACAAGTTGAAAGAACTTCAACCAAACCGAATCCAACATTGTTTATCTGAGCCATAAAGGCTTTTTTAATAAGCTGCTTGGTTTTATTAACGTCCTGAGGAGTACTTACCTTAGTTCGTGCAAGAAATGCAACCCCGGTTATTTCCTTCAGAACTTCCGAAACATGTATCGGAAAACCTTCATTGGCAGGATTTCTGCCGTAAGGCGTAGTGGTGGTTTTCATTCCAACTAATGTTGTAGGAGCCATCTGACCGCCTGTCATTCCATATATCGCGTTGTTGACGAATATAGTTGTTATCTTCTCGCCTCTGTTGGCAGCCTGTATAATCTCACCGGTACCTATTGCCGCAAGATCTCCGTCACCCTGATATGTAAAAACAATCCTGTCAGGTCTTGCCCTTTTCATTCCGGTAGCTACAGCAGGTGCCCTTCCGTGTGGAGCTACGGTACCGTCAACATCAAAAAACTCATATGAAAAAACCGAGCAGCCTACAGGAGCTACCATAAGTGTTTTTCCCTGTACTCCAAGTTCATCTATTACCTCGGCAACGATTCTGTGTATTATGCCGTGGTGACAGCCCGGACAGTATGTAAATTCTTTTGGGGTTAAAGATTTTGGACCTTTGTATCTTTCTGTATATGTCATATGAATAATCCCTCCTTTAAACCAGTTCCATCAATTTATCAAATATTTCTGTGGGAGTAGGGACCATTCCGCCCATTCTTCCATAAAACTTAACGGGACATCTTCCCTCTACTGCAAGCCTTACGTCCTCAATCATCTGACCTGCGCTCATTTCTACTGTAAAGAAAAGTTTGGTTTCCTTTTTTGCCCACTTTGCTAATTCTGCATATGGAAATGGCCATAATGTTATAGGTCTGAATACTCCGGCTTTTATTCCTTTATTTCTTGCCATCTTTGCAACAGACTTTGCTATTCTGCCTATAGTACCGTAGGATACTATGACAACTTCGGCATCATCCATCATATACTCTTCATACATTTTTTCATTTTTTTCCATCTCAGCATACTTTTTCTGAAGGTTAAGATTCATCTTTTCAAGCCCTACAGGATCTATATTAAAAGAAGTAACCTTATGTGCTTTTCGTTCAAGTTCAGTTCCCTGAAGAGCCCAAGAAGAATGCTTCTCAAGTTTTTCAAGGTTGCTGAAATCAGGAAATTCAACAGGCTCCATCATCTGTCCCAAAAGACCGTCAGCCAACAGAAGAACCGGATTTCTGTACTTATCAGCCTTATCAAAGGCTTTTACAGTAAGCTCAACAGCTTCCTGCAAAGATTCCGGACCGTATACCAAAAGTCTGTAATCTCCGTGTCCGCCACCCTTGGTAGCCTGAAAGTAATCACACTGTGCGGGCTGTATGTCTCCAAGTCCCGGACCTCCTCTTACAACGTTGACAAAAACTGCCGGAAGTTCAGCTCCTGCTAAATAAGACATCGACTCCTGCATAAGTGAAAAACCCGGTGATGATGTTGAAGTAAGTGATCTTTTACCGGTACAAGCTGCTCCGTATATCATATTTACAGCAGCAACTTCGCTTTCAGCCTGTAAAAATACTCCATTAACCTCTTTTTCCGGCATTCTTCTGGCCATATATTCCGGCAACTCACTCTGTGGAGTTATAGGATATCCAAAATATAATCTACAGCCAGCTCTTATAGCTGCTTCTGCTATCGCTTCTGTTCCTTTGACCATAACTTTTCCGCTCATTTTAGTACCCCCTTGATTACGCGCTGGTTTTTACAACTATACATACATCAGGACACATTCTGTAACAAAAGCCGCATCCTATACATTCCTCCGGTTTTACAACTTCAGAGTAATGGTAGCCTTTGCTGTTATAGTTTTTTGAAAACTCCAAAACTTTTTTCGGGCATACATTTATGCAGAGCCCGCAGCCCTTGCATCTCTCCTGGTCAATGATTGTCAGGTTTTTATACTCCATGGGCCAATACCTCCTTTATAAAAGTATCTGATTTGTCCTTAAATTACCATTCTGTCTTCATAAATCTTTTTATTTCGAACCTTTCGTTCAGGGTCTGAAGATCCTTTCGATCTTCGTTAACCATAGTAAAGGCAACAGGTATGTTTTTGTTCTGTGATACCCTCATTACCATCTTTTCACCAAGAGTGAGGTCGCCCTGACTGGTTTGTTCTACAATGTTTGTGTTACATATAAGATAATTTACATTTATTCTAGCTTTCTGCGATAATCTGTCTATATGCGAGGAGATTTTTTCCTCACTGTCCGTAAACGGTCTCATGGTATTGATTACAAAATAAACAGCTGCATCAGCATTTTGCAGGAAATTATTAAGTGAGCCGATGACCATTATTCCATCGTCATTCCCCCCTACGTCAAGAATTATCTTATACTCAGGATTACTTATGTATCCTCCCACTGCTGGTGAGATGATAGGAAGATCCGCATTAAGATAGATCTTGGGGGGAAGAATAACCTTGATATCTTTGTTTTCAAGGAACTCCGCTTTGTCTCTGGTTCGGAAATAAGGACTTATGATATCTATATCGGCTATAGATACTTTATCAAAAATATTTCTCATTCTTATGGAAAAGTTTATAGCAGCTTCTGTTTTTCCTGAGCCAAACATTCCAACAAAGATATGAACCTTATGATCAGTTATTCTGTTTCCCATAATCAATATATCCTTAATTTTTCTTCATTTCTCAAAACTCTGAGCGCAGAAAGCGCAAGAGCTCTTTCTTCGTCGCCGCCTGGGAAAACATATACAGGAGCTATGAAACTGACTCTTTCTTTTATCCACGGAACAATATACTCTTTATCGTACGCAATTCCTCCGGTAAGACCTATAGCATCAACTTCAAAATCAAGCGCAGCAGACATTTTCCCTATCCATTTTGAAATCTGAAATGCCATTGCAGAGTATATAACCGCAGCATTATTATTGCCTGATTTCATCATCTTCTGTACTTCCTGGGCATCATTAGTGCCTAGATACGATACAAGACCACCCTTACCCTTGATCAGCTTTTTTATTTCGTCATAGGTATACTTCCCACTGAAACAAAGATCTATAAGTCCTGTTAAAGGAACTGTTCCGGATCTTTCCGGCGTAAACGGTCCATCTCCATCAAGAGCGTTATTTACATCAATTACTCTGCCGTCTTTATGAGCACCTACAGATATTCCCCCACCCATATGTACTATTATAAGGTGGGAGTCATCATATCTTTTCCCTATTTTCTCTGCAAGCTGGCGCGCTATAGCCTTTTGATTAAGGGCATGAAATATGGATCTTCTGGAAATATCCGGATGGCCTGATATTCTTGCTATATCCATCATTTCATCGACCACAACCGGATCAGCAATGTATGCGTCTATCTGAACGGTTTTGGCAAGCTCATATGCGATAAGGGCTCCTAAATTTGAAGCATGTTCACCGTTTTTTGCCGCTTTCAAATCTGAGAGCATACTTTCGTTTACTTCATACACCCCGCCTTCTATAGGTCTTAACAGTCCGCCGCGTCCTATTATGGCAGAAAAACTATTTGCAGGATAACCGTTCATAGAAAGGAAACTTTCAATTACTCCCTTTCTGAACTTATACTGATCAGTTATCTTTTCAAAACCAGAAAGCTCTGCGGCACTATGTCTTACAGTCTGATTAAGTACTTCGTTTTCATCTTCATAAATAGCTAGTTTGGTAGATGTTGATCCCGGATTAATTACAAGTATTCTAAACATATGTCCCCCTTTAAGCCATAAGCACCGACAAAGCTATTGAGTTGAGCTTAGCTTCGTCAGAATCAGCTCTGGAAGTCAATATAACCGGTTTTTTTGCTCCAAGAATTGTACTTCCAACTTTTGCTCCGGCAAGAAAGACCATTGATTTATAAAAAATATTGCCTGCGTTTATTTCCGGCATGATAATAATATCAGCATCACCCGCAACATCACTTATTATACCTTTATGCTGTGCAGCCTGGGAAGAAACAGCATTGTCCATTGCAAAAGGCCCGTCAATTATGCAGTCTTTTATCTGATTTCTTCTGTTCATCTGAGTTATCACTGCTGCATCCAATGTTGCTTGCATCTTGGGATTAACCTGTTCAAGTGCAGCAACAAGAGCAACCTTAGGCATGCAGACACCTATTTTTTTAGCAACAGAAACGGCATTGACCACAGAATCAATCTTCTGTTCCAAAGTAGGAGCTATAACCATACCAGCATCTGTTACTATAAGAAGCTTATGATACGCAGGAATTTCAAAAACACTTATAAGGTTCATAGTGCCCTTGGTTTTAAGATTATACTCATCTTTAAGAAAAACCGAAAGAAGCTCTCCGGTTGTTATCTTTCCTTTCATCGGCAGATCAGCTTCTTTATTAGCAACAGCACTCACCGCTTCAATCACAGCTTTTTTGGAACTGTCACAGTGTCTTATTTCAAATTTAGAAATATCAATGCTATTTTCAAGTGCAATATTTTTTATCTCATTTTCATCCCCGAAAAGTATAGCATCACAGATGTTCTTTTCGTAAGCCATTTCAACTGCTTTTAATACTACATCATCTCCAGCAGCGGCAACCGCTATTTTTTTCTTTTGTGCCGCATTGCCGGCAAGTTTTATTAGATCCTTAAGCTCCATATCTTCACCTCTTCCATTCCATAGGCTTTTCTTTCCCGTTAAGAACCCTGAGGGCACCTGACGCAAGCGCCTGCATTTCATACGAACCTGGAAAAACCATCACAAGTCCCAGTTTTGAAATACGCTTCTTGATTTTTTCCATAAACGTCTGACTGTACGCAAGACCACCAGTAATTACAATGGCATCAACATCACCTTTAAGAACTGTTGCCATTGCACCTATTTCCTTGCATATCTGATACGCCATGGCATCAATAACCAGTCCGGCATTTTTATCGTTCTGCGCCATTTTAAAAGCTTCTCTCAGATCGTTGGTGCCAAGATATCCTATAAGACCACCATTGCCGACAAACCTTTTTTTAAGGGTTCTTCGATCGTATTTTCCAGAAAAAGCTATCTTGGCGACATCGCCTACCGGTAGCTCGCCGCTTCTTTCCGGACTGAATGGGCCTTCGTCATTAGCGTTGTTAACATCGATAATTCTGCCTTTATACTGTGCGGCTATTGATATTCCTCCGCCCAGATGGGCTATGATGAGATTAGACTGCAAGTAGTCTTTGCCTATCTCCTCGCATGCCTTACGGGCCACCATCTTTATATTAAGTGCATGCACCATGCTTTTTCTGGTTATTTCCTGCATTCCTGAGATTCTTGACTCATCTATAAACTCATCTACTGAAATAGGATCCGTTATATAGACAGGAACCTTATTTTCGGCTATTTCCCATGCTATAACAGCGGCAAGATTCGAGGCATGATCCACAGGACACTCTTGTTCAAGATACTCGACCATGCTTTGGCTCACCGCATAGGTACCACTGCAGAGCGGGGGGAGAATCCCCCCTCTTGCTGCAATTGCAGAAAGATCCTGAATATTTATATTATTTTCTCTCATGAACCTTAATACAGAATTTCTTCTGAGTTCTCTCTGTTCCATAATAGTTTTGTACTGTGCCAGTTCACTCAGCGGATGCTCAAGTGCTGATTCCCGGCTGAGAATATCATCAGTAAACAAAGAAACCTTGGTTGATGTGGAACCGGGATTTATAACCAATATTTTTTTCATGTGTACTCCTCCTGTTACAGTTTTATTCCCTTGGCAGCACAGTACTTATCTATAGTTCTCCTCAGCCTTTTCATTCCTTCTACAAGCTGTTCTTCAGTCGGGAGACAGAAAGAAAGCCTCATAGTATTTTTAAGAGGATTATCCACAAAGAAAGCTTCGCCAGGTATATAAAGGACTTTTTCCTTCTTGGCCATTTCAAACATTTCCATAGTATCTATCTGCTGCGGAAGCGTAAGCCATGTAAAAAGACCGCCCTCGGCTTTAGTCCAGCTGACGCCTTTTATATCTCCGAGATTGTCCTGCATGGCTTTCATAAATACATCCTTTTTATGTTTATAAAGTTCAATTGTGGGTTTTATCTGTTCAAAGAGATCATAACGCTCAAGAAATCTTGCTGTAAGCCTCTGGGTAACTGGAGAACAGCATAGATCAACAGCCTGTTTTGCCATAGCCATTCTTCTTATTGCCTGGGTATTTCCTATTATTACGCCTATTCTCATGCCGGGTGAAAGAATCTTTGAGAATGTATTGAGCATTATAACTCTTTCACTGTTCATTGAGAATATACTCGGTACTTTGGTGCCTTCAAATCTCAATGCTCCGTAAGGATCATCTTCAAGTATTATAAAATCGTACTTTTCAGCAAGCTCAATAAGCTTTTTCCTGTTATCAAGAGGCATTGTTATTCCGGCAGGGTTATGGAAGTTGGTTACGACATACATGAATTTAAACTTATGTAGCTCGTTTCTTTCTCTTAGCTTTATAAGTTCAGATTCCAGATAATCTGTATCTATACCTTTTTCACTCAGATTAACACTTATAAACTTTGGATTTCTCTGTGCAAAAGCACTTGCTGCTGCAAGATAAACCGGTCTTGTAACACCGCAATAACTCTCCTCATCAAGAAATGTAAGTCCGGCAAGA
>JAKJGQ010000070.1 GCA_022704305.1 Thermotogae bacterium
ATAAGATACTTGATGTCAGAGGCGAGCTTTGCCCTGTGCCTGACATACAGACCAAGAACTGTCTTAAAGAGCTTGAGCCCGGAGAAATTCTTTTGGTCATAATGGACTATCCTTTATCCAAGGAGCGTGTCTGTGAAAGTGTAAAAAGAGAAGGGAACGATATCATTGCTATCTTTGATGACGGTTTGGGCGACAGCAGGATCTTTATAAGGAAAAATAAGCTTTCAATATAAAACAGGAGGTTAAAAAGATGATTAAATATGCTAAAACCCATGAATATGCTTGTCTGAACGGAAAAACAGCCAAAGTAGGAATATCAGCACACGCAGCAGAAGAGCTTGGAGATATTACCTATGTTGATCTTCCGCAGGTTGGAAAAATAGTGAAAAAAGGTGACACATTATGTGCCGTTGAATCTGTTAAATCTGCCAGTGATGTTTTTGCTCCGGTAAGTGGAAAAATTATCGCAGTCAATTCAGAGCTTGACGGTACACCTGAACTTATAAATGATTCCGCCGAAGAAAAAGGCTGGATAGTTGAAATTGAGCTTTCTGATGTAAAAGAAATGGATTCACTCCTTGATGAGGCTCAGTATAAAGCTGACCTTTAATTTCGACCTCCCTTAGGGAGGTTTTTTTGTATATCTGGTATATCGGATGTTTTTTATCTTATTTGTGATATAATATATTGAAATACTAAAACAGGAGGTGCACAGCATGCTGAAAATCGGAGACTTGGCTCCGCAATTTGTGCTTAAGGATCAGAATGAAAAAGAACATTCTCTTTCGGAACTCATAGGAAAGAAAGTCCTCCTATCCTTTCATCCTCTTGCCTGGACCGGTATATGCACAGACCAGATGAAGATGGTGGACAGTCATTATGATGAATTTACAGCTCTGAATACTACAGCTTTTGGAGTAAGTATAGATACAACCTTTTCAAAGAAAGCATGGGCGGAAAGTATGGAGATTAAAAAACTTTCTCTTCTTTCTGACTTCTGGCCTCACGGGAAGCTTGCCTGTGACCTTGGCATATTCAGAGAAAAAAACGGATTTTCAGAAAGAGCCAATATTATAATAGATGAAACCGGCAAGATCATATTTTTGAAAGTTTATCCGATAAAATTGCTTCCTGATATTAACGAAGTTCTGGGTTTTTTAAAACAAAGATAATTATTTTAAAAAACATTCCCTTTCATAAAAATACTCGCGCAAAATACCTGCTGCCGCAGGTATTTTGTTTTTTTGCAGACATTTTTTCTGTTATTTATGCTCATTTAATGGTATAATTGCTTTATGATTCTTCTAAAAATAAATCATTTTTTAAATAAATTCTCTGACTGGAGGAATAAGTATGGATATAGGAAAGAGATATACACCTCATGAACTTGAAAAAAAGTGGTACGCTAGATGGAAAGATGAAGGAGCATTTCAACCTTCAAAAGATAAAAATGAATCTTTCAGCATAGTCATCCCTCCTCCGAATATAACCGGTAAATTACATATGGGACATGCTTTAAACCTTACCATACAGGATATTCTTACCCGATATAAAAGAATGAAAGGTTTAAGCACCTTATGGCTTCCGGGTGAAGACCATGCAGGGATAGCAACTCAGCATGTTGTTGAAAAATCTCTTATACAGACCGAGGGAAAGAGACGTTCTCAATATTCAAGAGAAGAGTTTCTAAAGAAAGTGTGGGAGTGGGCGGATACCTATAAAGGACATATACGCGAGCAGATTATGGCTTTAGGTTGTTCTGTTGACTGGACACGTGAGAGGTTTACCTTTGATGAAGGTCTCAGCAGAGCGGTAAGGAAGGTGTTTGTTCAGTTATATAATGAGTCTCTCATTTATAAAGGCAAATATATTGTAAACTGGTGTCCAAGCTGTGGAACAGTTCTAGCGGACGATGAAGTTGAGCATGTCGACGAAACCGGAAAACTTTATTATGTAAAGTATCCTATAAAAAATTCAGACAGGTTCATCACTGTGGCAACCACAAGACCCGAAACTATGCTGGGTGATGTGGCACTTGCAGTCAATCCTTCGGATCAAAGATTCAAGGAGCTGGTAGGAAAAATGGTGGTTCTTCCTTTGACCGAAAGAGAGATACCTGTCATTGCAGACCCTTATGTTGATAAGGAATTCGGAACAGGGGTTGTAAAAATTACTCCGGCACATGATCCAAATGATTATCAGGTAGGAATACGGCAGGGTCTTCAGATGATCCAGATAATGGATAATACTGCAAAAATGAATGAGCTTTGCGGAAAGTATGCGGGAATGGACAGATACACCGCAAGGAAAGAGATTCTTAAGGATCTTGAAGAAATGGGGCTACTTGAAAAGATAGAACCTCATAAGCATTCGGTAGGTCATTGTTACAGATGCGATACCACGGTTGAACCTTTCCTTATGGATCAGTGGTTCGTAAGAATGAAGCCGCTTGCTGAAAAAGCCAAAGAAGTGGTTAAATCCAAAAAAACCGTCTTTCACCCGGAAAGATGGGAAAAGATATACTATAACTGGCTCGATGAAATAAGAGACTGGTGTATCTCCAGACAGCTTTGGTGGGGTCACAGAATCCCTGTATGGTACTGTCAGGACTGTGGTCATATAAATGTAAGCGAAGAAGATGTGGTATCTTGTGCTAAATGTGGCTCAAAAAACCTCAAACAGGATGAGGATGTGCTTGACACATGGTTCAGTTCTGCGTTATGGCCTTTTTCAACTATGGGATGGCCGGATCGAACACAGGATTTGGAAAAATTCTATCCTACCAGTGTTCTTGTAACTGCTTTTGATATTATTTTCTTTTGGGTTGCAAGAATGATAATGATGGGTGAAAAGGTTATGGGGCAGGAACCTTTCAAGGATGTTTATATTACTCCCTTGGTGAGGGATAAAAACGGGCGCAAGATGTCCAAATCACTTGGAAACGGTATTGATCCTTTAGAAGTTATAGAACAGTACGGAACTGATCCTATAAGATTTACCCTTGCCATTCTCGCAGCTCAGGGAAGGGATATAAAGCTTGATCCTGCATCCTTTGAAACATATTCAAAGTTTTCAAATAAAATATGGAATGCAACCAGATTTATTCTGCTCAATCTTGATGGTTATGAAAAAATAGAACTTCAGCCAAAAGACCTGCGCATAGAAGATAAGTGGATACTTACCAGAATGAATCAGACCATAGAGAAAGTAAGCAGTGCCATTGACTCTTTCGATTTCAATATTGCGGCAAAAGAGCTTTATGACTTTTTCTGGTACGAGCTGTGTGACTGGTATATCGAAGCGGTTAAGGAAAGACTTAAGAGTGAATCTCCCGACAGGACATCTGTCCAGAACACATTGGTGAAAGTACTTGACAGTTCTCTCAAGCTTATGCATCCGTTTATGCCGTTTCTGACAGAAGAGCTCTGGCATGCACTTCCCGGGATAGGCGAAGAACAGATGATAATTTCTGCCTTATGGCCGCAGTACGATGAAAAATTCAGCTTTGAGGATGAAACATCAGTATTTTCTAAGGCAATGGAAGTTGTACGCGGAATAAGGAACGTCAAAGCCGAGATGAACATACTTCAGACTAAGAGTGTAGATATAAAGTATGTTTCAGATCATAAAGAAACAGTTATAGACCAGATGAAGGAACAGATAATGAGACTGGGTTTTGTATCAAAGATAGAAAGATCTCAGGCAAAGCCTTCAAGAGCTGCTACCGCTTATGTCGGAGAAGGAATGGAAGTTTATATACCCCTTGGCGAGCTTATAGACTTCGATGCAGAAAAGGAAAGACTTGAGAAAGCTAAGGAGAAAGCTCTCAAGGATGTTGAAAAATATCAGAAAAAACTTCAGAATAAAGATTTCCTTGAAAGAGCCGAGGAAGAGGTAATAGAAGAAACCAGAACCAAACTGGAAGACTCTCAGAGCCAATACGATAAAGTTCTAAAAATTTTACAGGAGTTGACCTAAATATGACATTTAAAGAAGCTGTTGACTTTCTATATGTAAAAAGGGGAGAAACCAAAATAAAGCTCGGTTTAGAACGGATAACACAGTTATGTGAGCTTATAGGCAACCCTCAGAACACTTTCAAATCTGTCCATATAACCGGCACTAATGGAAAAGGCAGTGTAACCAAAGCTTTGACCGATATATTTATCGGACAGGGCTATACGGTTGGGATATATACTTCTCCTCATCTTATGAGTGTACGCGAACGTATAAGAGTAAATAACAGAAATATTTCCGAAAATGACTTTGTAAGAATACTCGAGGATATGCTTCCTTCTATAGAAGAGATGGATGCCATGCCCGGAAATATGTCTCCTTCATTTTTTGAAATAACGACAGCCATGGCCTTCAAATATTTTGCTGAAAAAAAAGTAAGGTTCGGCATGATTGAAGTAGGAATGGGTGGACGGTTTGATGCCACAAACGTACTTAATTCAGATGTTTCCGTAATAACCACGATTCAGCGTGACCATATGAAAATACTCGGCGAAACCCCTGAAGAAATCGCATTTGAAAAAGCTGGAATAATAAAAAATAATAACTATGTCGTCTTGGGAGATATCTCGGAATCCTCCAAAGGAGTGATACTTAGAAAAGCTGCCTCAGTACAGTCTGCCAAAGTATTTCAGTTCAACAAAGATTATAGGTTTGAAAATCCCAGATATACCCTGAACTGGAACACCATGGACTACTACGGATTGGGTTTCAATCTTAAAGACTTGTCTTATAAAGCCAACGGTACATATCAGCCGCATAATATAACAGTCGCTTTAGCCGCCGCAGAATGTCTTGCACAGAAAAATGGCGTTTCTTTGAACGAGGAAAAGTTACGAGCCAGCATGAAACAGTTCTATTGGGAAGGACGATTTGAAATACTTGAATATAAAGGAAAAAAGATCGTTCTTGAAGGGGCTCACAACGAAGACGGTGCAAAGGTTTTTGCCAAGACGGTCGGGATATATATGCCTTTGAACAGGAAAGTTGCCATGATAGGTATTCTCAACGATAAGGACTATCTGCATATGGCTGACTATTTATCCAAACTTTTTGAGAAAACCATAATAACCCGTGTTCCCAGTGAACGTTCAAATGATCCGAAAGATGTGTACGATACTTTTAAAAATCTTGGAACAAAAAATATATCTTTTGAAAACGATTTTGAAATAGCTTTTGAAAAACTGCTTTCAGAAAGTGCAGATTATTATTTTATAAGCGGATCACTTTACCTTGTCGGAGCTATACGGGCGCTCATCATGGGCGTAAAGGGACCTTGACATGCTCCGCAGGCTCAACGGTATAATTGTTGAGGTTCTTGAGGATTCTGTTCTGATACAGACAGGTGACTTTACCTTTCAGGCCGTACCTTCATTCAGGGTTTTGAAAGAATTTTCTCCTGATGAAAGGTTCAATTATGAAGCCATACTTGAAATAAATGAGTACGGGACAGCTCTTTTTTTATTCAGAGATACCTTAGAAAGAGAGACTTTCGATACTTTAAGAAAGGTTTCCAAGCTTGGTCCGAAGACCTGCGGCAAGATAATAAAATCAGTGGACTCGGAAGTTCTGCGCAATATCATAGCTGGGGGAGATATAGATAAACTGTCAAAAGTACCGGGAGTAGGGAAAAAAACTGCTGAGAGAATCGTAACAGAACTTAAAGGTGAATTTGAAAATCTTGATATCCACCAAAGGGAAGATTTTTCGGCTGATGCTGTAGAGGCTATGTTGGCTCTGGGCTTTGATAAATATTCCGTTCTTAAGGCACTCAAAGGAATAAAAACCGAAAACCTGCCCACCGAAGAAATAATAAAGCTGCTTTTGACCAAAGTAAAGAGATAATCCGGCAATTATTAATAAAAAGAACGGCATACGATGCCGTTCTTTTTGTTGCTTTAAGCTTATCGTTACTGTATGGTTATTTCTTTTGAAACCTTCTGTGCTTCTGGCTTTTTTTCTATCTGTATTTCAAGCACACCACCTTCATACTTTGCACTTATCTTCTGAGGATCAATATACTCAGGCAGTCTGAGAGTTCTTTCAAACTTTCCGTAATATCTTTCTTTTCTGAAGAAATTCCTGTTTTTCTTTTCATCGTCACTTTTCTTTTCGGCTGATACACTCAGTATATCTCCTTCAAGCTTTATCTTTATATCCTTTTTATCGACTCCTGGCATCTCTGTTTCAACCACAACTGCATTCTCATTTTCATATATATCCATCTTCGGAACCATGAAATCTGACTGATAAGCCGATTCAAAAGGAAAAGAGCCGAAAAGACTGTCAACTTCTTTTCTGAGCAGATCAAACGGTGTCAAATAATCCTCTTCGTTATAGTTTCCATACTTTCTTAATGCTTTCATACTCAATCCCTCCTTATATTTTTAGGTTGCTTCTTTATATTGTTATCTTTTCACTTTCAATATAATATTACCATTATCACTCTATATTGTCAAGTGCTAATTGTGATTTTTGAGAATTGTTATAAGTGCCTTTTTATTAGCAATATAATTCAATAAATATTTTTGTATGAATATATTTAAGCATACGTTACTTATAATTGCCAAAAAACATTAAAATTATACCCGCCGTTTGAAATAAAAACGACGGGTATTGATTATTCTTCAATAATTTCTTCTGTATATTCCTTTAATTCCATCTCTTGAAGTATCTCGGATATTTTTCTGCCATCAACTGATTTTATGTACTCTGAGGCATAATACACCTTGTATCCGAACTTTATGGCATCCTTTATGGTTTGTATAACACAGTAATCGCCTGCAAGCCCTATTATGATTATATTCTTTATGCCATGCTCTATAAGCTTATCATCCAAGACAGTTTTGCAAAAGTCACCCTTTTCGCCAGTATCAATGTAATCATAAAAAGCCGAGTAGCTGTCTGCATCAATACGGGTACCTTTTTTTATGAGCTGGGTGATCATACTTTCATTAAAAAATATTTCACATCCATAGGTTCCATTTACACAATGTTTCGGCCATATGTTAAACGATGAATGGTTAATTGGATGAAAATCAATACTCGCAAAAATTTTGAATCCCCATTCATGAGACCTTTTTAAAAAATTCTGGACTTTTTCGATCCAGGTCTCATCTGTCCCGTGTATGCCAAGCTCATTCGGACAGCGCATAGTAAAACCGTTCTGACAGTCAACCGCCAAAACTGCCGTTGTCTGTTTGTCCAACAGGCTGATTTTTATACAACCACCCCCTATAGCTTATCTACAAGCATATCAAAAACCATATACTTTTCGTTTGATATCTCATCTATTTTATCAGAGCTGACGCCTCTGAAATCTTTTCCAAACATATCATATATATTGGAGCTGACCTGAAGGGCGTCGAGTTTTGACACAAAATTCTCGCCGTCGTGCAGAAATGCAAGCTGTACAGGCGCTCCAAAGTTTCCGTCAGGCGTAAAGTCTCCTCCGGAGGAAATGCCTACAAATATTCCGGGTTCACCCTTGAGAATCTCTCTGAGTGTTTTTTCGCTTTCTTTTACCTCAAAACCCATAAAGGATAGTGACGGAACTCCATCATACTCTGCTGATGCACTTGCCGTATATGGTAGTGAATACCTTTGTGAAATTTTTTTATCAGTGTACGGAGATCTTACAATACCTTTTTCTATCAATGGGAATCTGTAATTTTCATTTAATCCCCCTTCAGCATCAAAAAAAGCAAAGTCAGGTATGCTGTTAAAAGGATCATTGGACTGGAAAAGTGTAAACTCTTCTGAAAAAAGTTTTTCGCCTATCTTGTTGCTAAAAATAGATCCGCCGCTGCCATACATTCTTCCGTTCAGATCAGTGATAAACTTCATCATAACGAGCATATCATAGCTTGAGAAAATAACCGGAAGTTTTTTTCCATATTTTACTTCTCCTGATCTTGAATAAGCGCCACATATCTTTTCTGTATAGCTTTTCAACTGTTCAAGTGAAAAATCCCTTCCCTGATAGATAACTCCGCCGTCCATTATGTTAGCTGTGGCTTTATCTTTGAAAACTATGTCAAAATTTATAAACCTGTCGGAAAAATAAAGATCAAGTCCATTTTCATTATTAAGCGAGATCTGTCTTTCGGTAACGTTTATCTTGTTAAAGAATATCAAATTCTCATACTTTTGCCTGCAGTAATCAAGGTACTCTTCTATCTGCATAAGAAGCTCTTTTTCGTCTGGAATATTGCCTGTAACTGAGATTTTTTTCTGCACCTTTGAGTCTTTTCCAAACTCATAAGGTATTTGATTTTTAAGATTCTCAACGGCCTTTGATGTAAGTTTACTGCTGTCATATTTTCCGATCTGCCCTGCAACTCCTATAAAACCATCGGAATATACTCTTACTCCGGTTTTCTCAATATCTTTTTTCCTTATTGAATCTACTTTGCTTTGACTTACGCTGAAACTGACCTGATTGATTTTTGAATTAAAAACTTCTTTAAGCATTTTTATCCCCCTTATCTGGCATTTATGGTGCGAACTCTTACGTAAGGTCCGCCGAATCCTACGGAAAGCGGATACTGTTCCATTTTTCCGCAGCCACCCATAATGAAAGAAAGAATCTCCAGTTTATCCGAAAGGCCATCGATCTCATTTAGAGTCGAAAAAACATTGCCTGTAATTACTGAGATACTTACAGGTTCAGCTATCTTGCCATTATGTATTCTATAAGCACGTCTGGGTGCAATTGTAAAATCGGACATCCCGGAACCGTGATTTATGGTTTCTATGAGAATACCGTCCGAAACTTCGGAGATAAGCTGTTCTTTAGTCTTTTCTCCGGGAAGAATATATGTGCTGGTCATTCTGACGATAGGTTCGTATTCAAAATCTTTGGCTCTGGCATTTCCGGTAAGTTTCTCCTCCAAAGCCGCCGCCGTATAAGCACTGTGAAGACGGCCGGCAAGCGTCCCGTTCTTAATAAGATATGTTTCTCCTGCTTTGGTTCCTTCATCATCAAACTGCACATACCCGGAACCGGGTATTTTTCCGCTGTCAACTATCGAAAGGATATCGCTTCCAACCTTTTTTCCTATAGCCCACTCTTTTTTCATGTTTTCGTCACCAAGCATAAAATCCGATTCGCTCTTGTGCCCAAAGCTTTCATGAGCAAAAACTCCTGCAGCCTGTGGAGAAAGTATTGCAGTGTAGGCACCAGGTTCCAGCTGGACATAGTTTTCAAGGTAGAAAAGACATTTTTCAAGATACTCTTTGAGTTCTTTTTCATGACCTGTAAGCTTTTCAAAAACCGTATCCGTTCTTTCAAAGCTTTCTGAAACTCTCTTCTCTCCATGTACCATGCTAAATCCAAGACTGAATCCTGCTTTCTGAAAATCAAACTCTATATCTGCTCCTTTGCTCGATATAAAGTGTTTCTTAACGTTTGTATCAATATA
>JAKJGQ010000071.1 GCA_022704305.1 Thermotogae bacterium
GTCTGTTTCATACTGGGCGGCAAGCCCGTTTATTATATATTCAAGCTCCACTTTTTTGGTTATTCTTGACTTCTGGAAGTCCTCGGCCAGAAGGGGAAGCCGTACCGGAAGGTTGTTGAGTTTAGCATAATCAGCCTTCAGAGTTAGATACACTATTGCATATTTAGGTTCTTTCACTTTTCCTCCGTCCTTTAAATAGAATGTTTGAAACTTAAGTTAATGCTCATTTGAGAAGGATCTTCCTCTTTTATCCCCCAACCGTCCCATACGGAGAAGAACGATGTGTTCCCGCCGCTTACTTCAGCCGTTATCGTTCCGCTACTGTACTGCATACCAAGTTTATAGTAAAAAGCAGTATTAGTTCCGAATCTATTCACAAGAAGCTCATCGTACGTAAAATGCCCCAGAGCTTTAAGCATTATTTCACCCAAAGGCTGGCTGATCATAAAATCAATAAAAAACGATGGATAAAGACCGGAAAAATTATACATGGCATAAAGCTCCTGCTGCCAGTTGTGCGTCAGATACAGACTGGCAAGTTTATGCATATGGTCGTATACAAAATAGTCGTAGATATTTGAACTGTTGAATTTGAAAAGGGTTTTTACGGCAACGGAATAAAACTGTGTGTAATCATAAAAGACAGCGTTCACGGCATTTTCGTTATAGCCTGCAGTAAGCAGTACAAAATCACCGTTATACTGCGGAGGACTTATAGGGCTGAAATAGTTGAGATCTTTTATATTCTCACTAAGCCACTGTCCACCCAAAAAAAAGCCTTCGTTCTTAAACACAGCAAACAGGTCGTATCCATACTTGTTTGAAAGAGAGATTTTTCTGTAGGGTTCAAGGTCGTACATCCTCGCACCGCCGGTAAAAATAGGAAAATCAAGATTAAGAAATACGGCTGGTATATTAGAATAGCTTTCTGTATCCGAAAGAAGCATCTGTTTCTTAACTTTATCACTGAATGCAAAATCCTTTGTCAGCATAAAGTATCTGTCCCGTATGCTGTTAAGCGGAGTAAAATATTTCAGATAATCGCCAGAGCCGGTATAGGCTGTGTTTTTATAGCCTGCATTAAATGCTCTGTTACCTAAAGCAGCATAACCTGAAAAAATAATATACGGATCAAACTCCTTAAGATCGGTCTGTATACCAAAGCTAAGCTGAGACCCTGCCTGAAAAAAAGCTGAATTCAGTTTCAGCCTGGCCTGAAAGTACCAATCTGAAAAACTCTGGCCTCCTAGAACATGCTGTAAAGTAACGCCCTGATCGGAGTTCAACCGATACATATAATCATATCCAAAGATATTATGTGCCCTGTTTATTTTGTCCTCGTACAGAAAGAAATAATTCCTGTCTGACAGTGAAAAAACATCCGGATCTATTATTTCAAAAGTTTTCCCCTCAGCGGTTTCAACTAAATAGTAAAACCAGACCGGTCCATCCCAAAGCTTTTTGGAGTACCTCCAAAAGCCTTGAAGTTCGATCATGCGTCCTTCGGCTATGTCATACTGGTTAAATCCAGCCAAAACACTTACGCTTTTTATCTTTATATCTGAATTCTCCTGAATATATGAAGGGTAGAAATCAAATATCAGTCCGTCGCTGCCGGTGTATACCTTTGAAAATCCGGACAAAGACAAAATAAAAACGATACTTATGAAAAATAATTTTTTCATCGGATTTCACCCCCGGTTTTCTCTTTTTTTATGGATTTAGTATTCATTTTTATTATACATCATTATTTACAACTCCACAATAAAAACAAAACCAAAATATGTTTTAATTCTCAATGCAGATAAAAGCGGTCGCAGCACCCGCTCTAAAAAAACTGGAGGTTTTTATATGAAAACTAAGAGAATCGTCTACTCAGGGCTGGTTGCAGCTCTGTATGTTGTTTTGTGCACCGTTTTTCAGCCGATAAGCTTTAGGGCTGTTCAGTTCAGAGTTGCAGAAGCCCTTACAGTCCTGCCGTTTCTTGATCCGGTATTCATTCCGGGCATATTCGTCGGCGCTTTCATCTCCAATATAATAGGAGGAATGGGAGCATGGGACATATGGCTTGGAAGCGCTCTTTCCCTATTTGCAGCATGGCTCACGTACAAGATGCCAAAAAAAGCTCTTGCCCCTCTTCCGCCGGTACTTGTAAATGCTTTTGGTGTTTCTCTTTATCTAAGTCCGCTTTTGAACATCAATTACTGGTACTCAGTATTTTTTATAGGAGTGGGTGAAGCAGCCGTAGTATATATTATAGGACTGCCTCTTCTTACAGTTTTTTCAAAGTACTATAAAAAGCAATAAATGTACATTTAAACTTAATATCCCGTCTTCGGACGGGATATTTGATCAGTAGATATCAGAAAAGTTTATATAAAAATTGAAAGCTTCATTATAATAGGCTCCGGCTTCCACTCCCATGTCAGATACTCCGGCAAATTTAAATGGAAACTGCAGAGAACCGCCTGTAACGTAATGCAGATCTTTCCAGTCATCGTATGAAATGGCAAAGTCGAAGTTAAGGTATATTTTACTGAGAAGAAAGATCTGTGAGATGCTTGCATTGAGATTATCTAATACGCCTATCTTAAGTCTGTTCCTCATATAAACTTTCTGGCTGCAGCTTCCGAAGTCCGTCATCTCTGTAAAATCAAAGAATCCGTCTGAATTTTCAATATATCCCAAAGTGGTTTTAAACCATTTATCGTTAAGATCCAGCACTCCTGTAAGTTCAAGCTTATAGTCGTTGGTCTGCATATTGGTTCTTACTGCTGCCTGTGCTTTAATACCATCCTCGTTTTCAAAGGTCTTAAACATGCCGTCGTATCCGATGGCTGCTTCAAACATGTTTTTTCTTTGTACGAAATCAAATTTATAACTTGCATCTATATAGATATTCCTGCGGAAGCCTTCCATGATGTAAGTTCTGAGAACGGTACTGAAGTAGTCTTCCATTACCATCTGAATATCCAGCCTGTTTGATTCAAAAGGTAGATAGTACTGCTTCATTCTTATATACGGATAGAGCTTCATAGTAAACAGATCCCATTTTATACCGCCGTAAAACCTGCTGTTCATTATTTCCGCATAGATATATGAGTCAAGGACATGCCAGTCTCTGCCGGTTCCAGGGTTCATCCTCAGCGTACTATAAAACTCCCTTGGCCTATAGTAGCTTTCATTTGAAACTTTTGCGTAAACATCGTATACATCGATTACTTTGGTCTGAACTGTCTTTTTTGTAAGTTTATTATTTTCAAAAAATTTCGGATTATCTTTCAGATACTTCAATCCAAGGTCATTTCCGGTCTTATACAGATCTATTCCGTTTGTGAAGAACTTTAGATCGAAAGCGGGTTCCGCAAGTATCCAGGAAACATCGTAATCAAGCTTATCCGATGCATAAAGGCTGTTAGAGACATAGCTTCCCATTCTGACCGAAGTATAGAGAACATTAATGATATTGGAAAAATTCATTCCTGTAAAATCTGGCTTGGGGCTGTCAAACCTTATTGAAACAGTTTTTTCTGTTGTAAACTGACTTTTAGGATAGACGACATTTACATCTCTTATCCCTATATCAGCATAGTAGCAGTTTCCTATTTTCAAAGGTTCAAAAAGACCTTCGATGGCAACCGCCGCTCTCACAGCCCTTATAGGATCGCCTTTATTTATATACTCGCTGTCAAACTTGTTCAGGTTAACTGCACCAAACTTAACTGGAACCATGAATTTATCAAAAGAATCTATTTTTGTAGTATAGTAGAGCAGATCTCCGAACCCAGCTGTATTTACTATCCCTCCGTTAATCGGGAGGCTCATTTCAAAAAATTTTGAAAAATCAAGAATGGAGAACATGTTATATACTTGTGCAGGATAGTATCCTCCAGCCATATAGTATGCAACCACTGACCCCATAGAAGTTCCAACTATCTGATCCGGAAAGAAACCCTTGTTCATCAATGCATCCAGGTATCCCATACTCTGAAATACATATGAACCTCCTCCGGCAACTGAAAGACCATAAGTAGCCGGAAAAACGGAAAGAACGGCGGTAATTACTAAAATAACTGTAATCGCTATTTTTTTCAAAAGTTTATCCCCCCATTATACCGCTTACAAGAAAAAAAAGATACGCACCTGTCAAAAAACCGAACAATAAACTGATGATCTTGTTGAAAAAAGATTTCAAATCTCTACCTCCGTATATTGTGGCATCTAATGATTATTTTATGTTCTTTGGATTACCTTATCTTGACCGAGACAAAAAAATTATGATAACATTGTACAAAGCTTTGAAAAGAGGGAAAGCATGCTTGAGATTATTTGTATTTCAGATGAAGAAAAAAATCTTATAAATAAAAATCACAAAAAGTATGACCTGCTTATAAGCTGCGGCGATCTTTCGCCCAGATACATGGACTATGTTATAGAGGAGTTCAATCCTTCGTTCGCCCTGATGATAAACGGAAATCACGACGAGAAGTACTATCCCGCAGAAGTAAAGGAAAAAAGCGGTTTTTCCGACATATTCAGGGGGGTCTACGTTCTAAAACAGGGCTATATCAACCTAAACAGGTATATTAAGAAAAACATAGGAATAATGGGATTTTCAGGTGCGCTTTCATGGGGAGCTCAACCATTTCACTTTCAGGAAAAGAATGTTTCAAAGTTCCGCAAGTCTGTTGACAGAAGAAAAAAAATTGGTCTTATACAAGAGTTGGATTTCTTTATATCCCATACTCCACCTTATATTCAGGATGCTTTTAAGAACATGGGAACTTACCATCAGCCTTCATACGAGCTTGGAAGCTTTTATGAAAAATACTTCCCAAAAATATGGTTCTATGGCCACATTCATTCTTCTTACACCAGCCAAAATCTTGATTTTAAGGTCAGAAAGAACAACGGGTACTCTTTTCTTATAAATGCGTGTCCTGTAAAGTTTATCCTATATGATGAGGAGTATAAAAAACTTATGGACGTAACTTCCATCCAAAAGGTCATGTTCAGTCCATTGGACCTATCAGTAAAAATAAAGTGAGGTGAAAAATGTACACTCCTTCCGGAAGAAACTATACCATCGCCGAATACAATAACGCAAGAAGACTTGCCAAGAGAGAGTTCGGACTCAAAATATCCAAGGGTGGTTCCAGCGGTTATCTTCCTGCACTTGAAGATATAATAAAGAACACCGAAATCGTTTCTGATTCAGACCTTGGATTAGTAGAAATTCCTCTTAAAAAAGTAAACGGAACTTTTCAGAGAGCAAGAAGTACTTCTTTTGCAAAGAATTTTTTACCTCTTCTGGATGAACACTCTGAGTTCGCACGTAAATGGTGTGATCTTTTCGAAATGCATCAAAATGAAGGAATACGTGATCCTATAAGTGTCTATGAATATCTTAACTGGTTTTATGTCATCGAAGGAAATAAAAGGGTTAGCGTACTTAAGTATCTGGATGCATTTTCCATTACCGGACAGGTAAAACGGCTTATTCCAAAGTACGATCCTCTTGACAGCGATATCAGAATTTACTATGAGTTCCTTGAGTTTTACAAAGCCACCAAAATAAATATGATCTGGTTCTCACAGACCGGTTCCTTCAAAAAGCTGCTGTCTATACTCTTCAATAATTACGGTCCTCAAACAACAGAAGCTACTGCCGGCTACAGAGCCTTCATGAATGATGTGTACTTTCCGTTCAGAAAGATTTATCTGGCACTTTCTGGTCAACGGCTTGCTGTAACTACAGCTGATGCTTTTCTGAAGTTTACCGACAGATACGGTTTTTTCCCACAGATAACCGAAAAAGAGCATAAAGCTTTTATACAGAATATCATACAGCTACTTGACGAAGATTCATACCGCTCTCAACAGAATGTAATAGTTGAACCTCCTAAAATAATCCTGCCCAGAATATCTGATATACTCAATCCACCCAAAAAACTCAAGGCTGCTTTTTTGTATCTGGGAAATAAGGATGATTATAGTTGGAACTACTCTCACGAGGCTGCCAGGCAGAAAGTACAAAAGACCTTTCAGGAAAGACTTGAAACAACTTTTTATGAACGGGCAGATACTGACGAAAGGGTACACGATCTTCTTCAGCAGTTTGAAAAAGAAAGTTATGACATGGTCTTTTCAACCAGCAGCATATGCTCTGATTTTACATGTAAGTATGCGAAAGACTTTCCGCAGATACTGTTTTTTAACTGTTACGGAAAAGAACAGGGAGACAATATATTTAACTATGCTCCCAAGATGTATGAAGCACGTTATCTTCTGGGAATAATTGCAGGAGCACTTACTAAAAGCCATAATATAGGCTACATTGCAGGAGAAAAAATACCGTCGGTGCTTGCCGAGCTTAATGCTTTTTCCTGTGGAGTACGAACCACCAATCCTTACTGCAGAGTATTTCTTAAATGGACCGGTTCTTTCAGCAACCCCGTACTTGAGGACAGATATGCCCAGGAACTTATAGACCAGGGTGCAGACATACTTTCCTACCATCTTGACTCTGTTCAGACTGTCCGTACAGCTGAAAAAAACCACGTCATGTGTATGGGTTACAACTATTACTCAACTGATTTCTTTAGCACAAGCATTATTGCCAACGCTGTCACAAACTGGGAAGTATACTACTCTCAGATGATCTACGATATGCTTGATGACAACTGGTGGAACTTTTTTGACCTCTTCCCATATACTCCTAAGACAAGATTCTTCTATAAAGGCCTAGAAAGTTCAATTGTAGATATTGCTGACCTGAGCGAAACAGTTCCCGTTTCATTGCAGCGTTTGGTAAAGATGCTTAAAAAAGCTGTTATAAACAGAGAGATACATCCTTTTGCCGGCCCATTGTATGACAGTACCGGCAAGCTACGTATATACGAAGAACAGATAATCACTGAAGACACCATCCAAAATATGGATTGGATTACAGATAATATCCAGGAAGTAAAAAAATAATCCTCTGCAAAGAGGATTATTCTATTGTAAACTTGCCTATGCTGTTTATCTTTATTCCGTGTGCATCGGTGATCTGCTTAAGCTCAACTATATTGACATTGCACAAAGAAGCAAGTTCTGTTACCGTAACACCGGCCTCAACAAACCGTGCAATAAACTTTTCGACAATCACTTTTATTCTCTCTTCTTTATCCTTAATCTGCAGATAACTGACAAGCTCATTTACAAAACTTACTCTTTTGAGTTGGTTCCTTATGATCCTCAGTCCAAGCTCAAAATCTTCTTTCAGCATAGCCTTTATGGTCTCAGATGAAAGAGGTATTATATCACATGGCATATCAGTGAAAACCGTTGCAAGTCTTGTCGGTTTTGAAAAAATAGCAGACTCTCCGAATATTTCACCTTTCTGGATTATAGACATCAGTTTTTGCACACCGCTTGAATATCTCCCAACTTTGAGGTTGCCTTTCAAAAGGAGATATCCTTTACGTTCATCTTCCTCACCTTCAATTATTATAAGGGTTTTGGACGGGAGATGAATTCCGGATGTGCCGTACAGATTTATAAGGGTATTCTTTCCACCGGAAATCAACTGCTGGAGATACTGGTAAGAAAGTCTTTTTGAAAAGCTATGAGAATCAAGCTCGTTAAACAGTTCAACTGCCTCAAACCTGTCTTTGAAAAATTTTACCGTTATTTTTAGCACCTCATACTCGTCCTGGAAGTCTGAATCAAGGCCAGAGCGGTCAATCGAAGAAAAAATCTTCTCAGCCTGCGAAACATTCCCCATCTTGAGGCTTAGCTTAACCGAATTGAACTTCTCAACCGTATCGGAAGTCTTGATAATGTACTTCTCATGAAGATCAAAAAAAGTTTCCATTGCTTTTTGTGTGTCAACACCACGCGAAAGAATTTCATCATAATAAAGAAGTTTTTCGGTCACAGATTTAAAGATCTTCATAAGAATATCAGATTCTCTGTCTAAAAGTCTCATCTCTTCAATTGAAAACTCAAGAAGCTTGGTCCCGTTTTTTACCGTAACCGTTTCCTGCGAAGGCATGTCTATAAGAAGCCATTCACCAAGACATGCATTGGTTATGCTGTATTTTTTAGTGTTAATATCAATAATGGCTTCCCCGTTCATTATGTAATAAATATTGGAAAGCTCGTCTCCTCTGCTGAAAAGTACTTTGTCCGTCTTAAATTCAATAGTTCTCACAAACTCACCCCAAAAAAATAAATTATATCCTTACTATTATATCAAAATAAAATGTATAAAAATCATTTTCTTAACGTACAAACAGATCATAAAACTTTTTATTCACCAAAGATACTATACCTCAAAAATTAAAAGCCCGCGGTCACCCATCTTTAACTCTCTTTCAACTCTCCCGTCACGAAATACGCAACATCCTCCCATGGCACCATCTTTCTCCGGTAAAAAACTGTTTATCATAAGAACAGGTGCGTCAATACCAGCAACTCTCTGGGCATACTCCTGTTTTATTCCATCTTCCCAATCATTCACAGAGTAGCTTACATACAAAGGCCAGAGAAAAACATCTGCACAAAGACTCTGTGCTTTGGCAAGTATATCATCATACCAGAGATCACCGCAAATGGCTGTTGCCATTTTTTTACCCATGTATTCAAAAAGTGAAAAATCCTTCCCTTCTTTATAGTAAAGATTATCCGCATATGGAACCTTCCAGCCCGGAGAAAGTCTTCTGAAGTTGTTTAAAATTTTTCCGCTGTCTGAGATAAAGATATTGCTGCTATAAAAAACTTCAGCGGATCTTTCAATATAGCCAAATGAAACAGCAACACTGCTTTGAGCGGCGGCAAGCTTTATTTTTTCAATAACAGGATCGTTAGCAGTCAAAGCAATTTCAGAATCTTTTTCATGATCCCATGTCAACCCATCAAAGCCCTGTAAAAAAGCTTCGCCAAAACAGATAAGAGAAACATTTTCTGATGAAGCCAGCATAATTTTTTTTAAAATCATATCCGAATTAAATTTTACATCGCCGTTTTTGAAAAGTTCAGCTGCTAAAGCAATAAGCATATGTCCTCCTATAGTGAATAATAAAAGGAAACCCCAGTCTTTTTCAGACTGGGGAAAAGTGAAGGGGCGATACCTACTCTCGCACGAAGTTGCCAACGT
>JAKJGQ010000072.1 GCA_022704305.1 Thermotogae bacterium
ATTCTGCCTTATGAGCGGTTCAGGAAGCTCATTGTTTTCGGTACTTAAGAAAGGAGCCTAATGATGGATAACCTCTCCGTTGTTTTGCTAATTTTTTCGCTTATGCTGATATTAAGTATATTTTCAAGCAAGATCTCTTCAAAAATCGGTCTTCCGCTTATACTTTTATTTATGGTCATAGGAATGCTCTGGGGCTCTGACGGTCCCGGTGGCATATACTTTGATGATCCATACCTTGCTCAATACATATCGACGGTAGCGCTTATCTTTATACTTTTTTCCGGCGGACTTGATACCGAATACAGAGCTATACGTCCCGTTCTTAAAGAAGGAATCCTTCTGTCAACCTTAGGTGTTGCAATAACTGCTTTAATAACCGGACTCTTTGCCAGTATTATATTCAAGCTTCCGTTGAAAGCCGGTCTGCTCATAGGCTCTATAGTATCTTCGACTGATGCAGCAGCTGTATTTTCTGTTCTTAGATCAAAAAAAATAAGTTTAAAGGGAAACCTGAAACCGCTTCTTGAATTAGAATCAGGAAGCAACGATCCGATGGCCATCCTTCTGACAATGGCTTTTACTATGATAAACACTGGCGGAAACATGACTGGCTGGGGCTTTTTCCTTTTTTTTACCCAACAGATTCTCTTAGGACTTATATGCGGCTTTATTCTTGGCAAGCTCTCCCTAAGAGTTATAAATCGTCTCACGCTTGATTACGAAGGCTTGTATCTTGTTCTCATAATAGCTTTTACAATACTGATATACTCGGTTACATCAGTTCTGGGAGGAAACGGATACCTTGCAATATACCTTTCCGGAGTCATCTTTGGAAATTCAAATTTTATTCATAAACGCAGTGTTCTAAAGTTTTACGAAGGGTTGGGATGGCTTATGCAGATCGTGCTTTTCCTTACTCTGGGACTTTTGGTATTCCCATCCCGTATGCCTCCTTTTGCTTTCAACGGCATACTACTCTCTTTGGTACTTATATTTTTTTCAAGGCCCATTGCAGTTTTTGCTACACTTTTATTTTCTAAACTTTCCACCAAGGAAAAGACTCTTATTTCCTGGGTAGGTTTAAGAGGCTCCGTTCCGATTGTTCTGGGAATAATTCCTCTAGTTAGTAATGTAAATAACGCAGATACAATTTTCAACACTGTATTTTTTGTCGTCTTAACATCATTTATAATTCAGGGAACCACCATTCCTTTCATGGCAAAAAAACTCAATCTTCAAAATTCTTTCAAACAGGACAGAAAACAGGAAATGTCTTTTGAGCCTAAGAATCATACTGAAAATACTATTTTTGAAATGATTGTTCCTGAAAAATCTTTTGCCCACGGAAAAGAAATTCTGAACCTAGGCATTCCAGATAAACTATTGATAATCCTCATAACAAGGGGTAAAGAATACATTGTTCCTTACGGAAGAACTATTATTCAATCCGGCGATATAATAACTGCTCTTGGAGAAAAAAAGGATATTGATTTTCTGCAAGGACTTATTGAATCGAAAATTCTTGACAGCTGATATTATTTCTGATAAAATAATAAAGTAAAAATTTAATACGTTTTTTCTCCTATATAATCCTGATAATATGGCTCAGGAGTATCTACCAGATAACCGTTAATTATCTGACTATAGGAAGTGAAGTTTATAAAATCTGCTTCTCTTCCTTTCATTAGGAAGAGAAGTTTCTATTTTTATCTCATTTCTCTAAGGAGGCTGACCAAAGTGAAAGATATTTTCGGTGTAAAAGCTGCAGGAAGTTCTGTTAAAACTGAGCTTTACGGGGGTATTGCCACTTTCTTGACAATGGCATACATAATATTTGTAAACCCCTCTGTCGTTGTCAATGCTATACCAGGCGCAGCAAGTGATCCTGCGCTTTATAACCAGTATTTCGGAGCTATCATGGTTGCAACAATAATAGCTTCTGCAATAGGCACTCTTTTAATGGGACTATTTGCAAACTATCCGTTTGCACTTGCTCCCGGAATGGGCTTAAATGCTTACTTCACCTATACAGTATGCCTTAAGCTCGGAATTGACTGGAAAGTTGCACTCGGTGCAATTTTTATGGAAGGCCTCATCTTCATTTTACTTACAGTGCTGGGAGTAAGAACTAAAATTACCAATGCAATGCCCAAAACAATAAAAATTGCTACTGGAGCAGGAATTGGTCTTTTTATAGCCTATATTGGTCTTAAGGGAGCCGGCATAGTTGTAAGTGACCCGGCCACATTTGTAACTTTGGGCGATATGACTTCTCCACAAGCACTTACAGCAGTCTTCGGTCTTATAATAATTGCTGTGCTTTTCGCTCTTAAGGTTCCGGGTTCCGTTATGATAGGGATACTTGCAGCAACCATCTTCGGTGCTTTTATGGGCATAACCAAGATAGACGGTATTGTCGGTCCCATACCTGACATATCGCCCACTTTCATGAAACTTCAGTTTAATTGGGAATCTATTATAAGTCCAACATTCTGGATGGTAGTTCTTACATTCTTTTTTGTTGATTTCTTTGATACAGCAGGTACTTTAACCGGTTTAGGACACTCTGCAGGCTACACAGACAAAGATGGCAACCTTCCGAGATCAGAAAGAGCATATCTTGCTGATTCCTTTGGAACATTCATCGGAGCAATTTTTGGTACCTCCACATGTACAACTTACATTGAAAGCGGCGCAGGTATTGCACAGGGTGCCAGAACAGGTTTGGCTTCAGTATTTACATCTGTTTTTCTGCTTCTGATGGTATTTTTTTCACCTTTGGCTGCAGCAATTCCTTCTGCAGCAACAGCACCGGCACTTATTTTTGTTGGCTCACTCATGGTTATGAGTCTAAAGGAAATAGAATGGGAAGATACAACAGAAGGACTTCCTGCATTTATTACTATGGTAAGTATGCCTTTGACCTACTCTATCGCTACCGGAATAACTTTGGGAATGATTTTTTATCCTATAATAAAGCTCTTCACCGGAAAATATAAACAAGTAAACATAATGACTTGGATTTTAGCCGCTTTGTTTATACTGTACCTTATCTTCCTGCATTAAAAAATTTACTTCCACAAAATCAGATGATTTTGTGGAAGTATTTTTTATCTAAACATCATATTGGAAAAACCAAGATTAGGATTACTTATACTTCTTTTGTTTATGTTAAGTATCTTCTCATCCCCATTAAGTGATTTGATACGTATAGTTTTACGGCTCAGATCATGATGAGTTTGTATCTTACGTATCGTTGCACTAGAGCTTCTCATTACCAAAGATTCTGTTATGGCAGTTCCTTTAAGAAACTTTACACCCTTAAGAAAATCTCCATCCGTTACTCCTGTTGCTGCAAATATGACATCGTCACCACCTATAAGATCATCTGTGTAATAAATCTTATCAAAGTTCCAGCCTTCCTTTTCGAATCTTTCTCTTTCAGCATCATCCTTGGCCCAAAGCTTTACCTGCATTTCTCCGTTAAGAGTCTTCATAGCAGCAGCAGCAAGTATTGCTTCTGGAGAACCTCCTATACCTATATAGATATCAACTCCAGTATCTGGCATTGCAGTGGCAATTGCAGCTGCAATATCACCATCGCCTATGAGCTTGATTCTGGCGCCGACTTTTCTTATTTCTTCTATTATAGGATTATGTCTGTCACGGTTGAGAACTACAACTGTTATTTCACTTATTGGAACTCCGAGAGCGGCAGCGGCGATACGAAGATTTTCTCTTATTGAAGCATTGATGTCAAGACGGCCTTTCAGTTCCGGCCCGACGGCAAGTTTGTAAGAATAGAACGTAGGAAGATAAGCGATCTTTCCTCTTTCAGCTGCGACCATAACTGACACTGCATTTGGCAAACCGTACGAAACAAGTCTTGTTCCGTCAACAGGATCCACAGCTATATCCAGTTCAGGCGAATCGTCAGCCCAGCATCCGACATGTTCTCCTATGTATAGCATAGGGGCTTCGTCCTTTTCTCCTTCACCTATCACAATGATCCCTTTCATATCCATGTAATCAAGCATTCCCCTCATGGCATCTACTGCAGCTCCATCAACAGCCTCCTTGTTCCCAAAACCAAGATAAAGACTGCTAGTCAATGATGCAGCTTCTGTCACTCTTACAAGATCCAGAGTAATCTCCGGATAGTTAAGCTGTTTCACTTTTAAAAACCTCCCCTTGATGGTATAATTGTAGTGAGTACCCAAATACCCAACTATATTTTCATGTTGAAAAAAATCAACTTCCTTTTACAACTTAATTATAAACTAAAAACTGACAAAACAGAAATTAATATTTCCAATAAAAAGATGGTTAAACCACAAAATTAGCCCGGGGGTGCAAATAAATGGATGTAAAAGTATTAAAAGACCAATTATTAAGAAAAAAGGAAACTGTATGGAAGAAAAGAAAGATTGAGGAAATAAACGAGTACTGTAAGGACTATGCTAAATTCATGGATACCTCAAAGACTGAAAGACTTTCTGTAAAAAACATTATAGCTTTATTAGAAAAAAACGGTTATAAGTCCTTTGAATCTATTAAGAAAACCGGTAAACTTCCCAAAAATGCCAAGGTGTACTTTTCTAATAGAGGAAAATCCCTTTTTGCTATACGAGTAAAAGGAGATATTAAAAACGGAGTAAATATAGTAGGTGCACATGTTGATTCACCACGCCTTGATCTTAAACCAGAGCCTATTATTGAAGATTACGAAATCGCTATGGCTAAAACTCATTACTACGGCGGAATTAAAAAGTACCAGTGGCTCAATATTCCTCTTCAGATGTATGGAACTATAGTTAAAAAAGACGGCTCAATTATTGATATTTCAATTGGAGATAAGCAGGAAGATCCTATATTTGTTATAAGTGACTTGCTTCCTCATCTTGACAGGCGAGAAGGCGATGTGAAAAAGGTTTTTGAAGCAGAAAAATTGAATATACTTCTGGGTTCGATTTCCGTAAGTTACGATGAAGATATAAAAGAAGGGGTCAAGCTTAACGTGCTTAAAATCCTTAATGAAAAGTACGGTATAGTTGAAGAGGACTTTATAAGTGCGGAAATAGAAGTTGTTCCGGCTTTCGATTCAAGAGATGTTGGACTTGACAGGAGTCTTATCGCTTCTTACGGACATGATGACAGAGTATGTGCCTACACTGCTCTTTCAGCTATTATTGAAGCTGAACCAAAGTTTAAATCCTCTGCGCTTATAATCGCTGACAAAGAAGAAATAGGAAGTGAAGGAAACACTGGATCAAAAAATCATTACTGGATAGGAGTGCTGAAGGAGCTTCTCAGCCTTCAAAAAGAAGACGTTACCTTAGCTATTGAAGAAACCTTAAGAAATTCCGTTCTCTTATCGGCTGATGTTTCTGCTGCAGTAGATCCTAACTATAAAGATGTTCACGATCTGACCAATGCACCTAAGCTAGGATACGGCATAGTAATAACCAAGTATACTGGCAGCGGCGGAAAAGGAGCAACCAACGATGCAAATGCTGAACTTGTTGGAAAAATAAGAAAAATACTTAATGATTCAAACGTTACATGGCAGACTGGTGAACTTGGCAGAACGGATCTTGGCGGAGGAGGCACCATAGCAAAATTCTTTGCAGAAAAAGGCCTTGATGTTATTGATGCCGGTGTACCGCTTCTTGGAATGCATGCACCATATGAAATTGCTTCAAAGGCTGATATATACGAAACTTATCTTGCTTACAAAGCTTTTATGGAGAGTATGGATTGAAGCTTTATGCAGGCAACCCAATGAATGCCATTGAATTTATGAATGATGATTTAAATCTTATAATCAGTACATCTCCCTGGTCTTTTAAGGACCAGGGAATGGCTGTTATAATAATAGACAAAAAAATAAAACTTTATTCCAGGGAACAGGTTTATGAGATAAATACTGAGTCACGCTTTCTTAGCCTTAATGAATACAAGCTCTGCTTCGGTTTCGGCTATGACTGTCTGAACTACGATTTTTTCTTTATGAATTGGATTAAAAATACTGATCTAATAATACTTTCTATCAATATTGAAAAAAAAGAAAATTATGAAAAATTCTTTGACCATATAGCTTCAAATATAAGCATTGTGAAAATACCTACCTTGCTTCTATTCTGCATCGATGAAAAATTTTTTACAGCAATCTTTGATGAGACTAACTCTTACAAAACTGAAAAAAACAACTATCTGCTCTACTGTTACACCGGAATACTTAAAAAAGAGAAACGATTAGTTCTTAAAGATAAGCATATCAGAGAACTTACGAGCAGTTTGAAGACTATACGCAAAAGGATTATAAATAACAAATGAGAAGCTATTTTAATAAAATAAGATGGCACTTCCTAAAAAAGAAAGTTCTGAAAATTCTCGAAAAAATCAAAACTCCAGATTATGACCCACAAAAATTGAACATTGAAATAATAAGAACCACCAACTTAAGATATATTTTAAATTCTATAAAAACAGGCCTTAACATCGGTTGTATGCTTTTTTTAATAATATCTGGAAAAGAACTTACAGATAGCGAGCTTGAGGTTATGGCAGAACTTTTTAACACTTTTGGAATCAATTTTATTTTAAGCGATAAAAAAAATCTCTACAGAATATATGAAAATTCAGTAAAAAAAATATCAGAATACGATAATATAAAATTACGGTCTTTTTTTATTAAATCGTTTAACGTTAACTTTATACTTTTTGAAGATAGTATTTCTCCAGCACAGATAATGAATCTTAAAATAAATAAAACAGATTTTATTTTTTTTGACAACCGTATTTCCGCAGTCACCATGAAGCTTTTTGCGGATTCGCTTTTCTGTTTCTGTACAAACGGAAATGAAATTGTTTCACCTCATATGATCTCCAACAATCAAGATACTAATATGATTTATAAAAGTATTCTTTCATTCGATTACACAATGCTTAACTCGGTCAAAAGAAATTATATCATGTGGGATGAGCAGATTATATCGGAGATTGAAAAAAATTTAAATACCTAATTTTCAATTTAAAAACCTGCGGCATAGCCGCAGGTTTTTTATCAAAACTCATCTCTCATGAATGGATACTTAAAGTCATTTGGCGAAATAAATGTTTCTTTTACTGTGCGCGGAGATGTCCAGCGTAGTAGATTCAGATAGCTTCCGGCCTTATCGTTTGTACCTGAACCTCTAGCTCCTCCAAAAGGCTGCTGTCCAACAACCGCACCTGTGGGTTTATCATTTATATAAAAATTACCCGCTGAGTTTTTCAGTATACTTTGCGCCTTCAAAACAGCAAGCCTGTCTTTTGCAAATATCGACCCTGTAAGACCATATAAAGACGTTCTGTCGCAAATTTCCAGTGTCTCTTCATACTTTTCCTCAGAATAGACATAAATTGTAAGCAAGGGGCCAAAAATCTCCTCCTGCATAGTTTTAAAAAACGGATCCTTTACAAGAACTGTTGTTGGTTCAATAAAGTATCCTACAGAATCGTTGTACTTTCCACCGGTAATTATTTCAGCATCAGAGTTGCTTTTACAGTACTCTATGTACTCTTTTATCTTATCAAATGAACTTTTATCAATAACTGCATTGACAAAATTTCTGAAGTCCTCAGGACTACCCGTACTTATGTCGCGTACCTGCTGGATAAGCTTTATCTTTATTTTATCCCATAGATTCTGCGGTATATATGCACGTGATGCCGCAGAACACTTCTGACCCTGATACTCAAAAGCTCCTCTTACCAATGCTGTTGCCACTGAATCAGCATCAGCAGACTCATGAACAAAAATAAAGTCTTTCCCTCCGGTTTCACCAACAATTCGTGGATAAGTTCTGTATTTATCTATATTCTCCCCTATTTTTCTATACATCCCGTTAAAAACCTCTGTGGAACCTGTAAAATGTACTCCGGCAAAATCACGTTCAGAAAAGACGATTTCAGAGATCATAGAAGAATTTCCTGGGACAAAGTTTATTACTCCTGCAGGAAGACCCGCCTCCATAAAAAGTTTCATTATAAAGTAATTTGAATAAACCGCCGTCTGCGCCGGTTTCCATATCACGGTATTACCCATGATAGCAGGGGCGGAAGGAAGATTTCCACCTATAGATGTGAAATTAAAAGGAGTAACCGCATATATGAAACCTTCTAATGGCCTGTATTCAAGCCTATTAAAGGTGCCAGGAGCAGAAAAAGGTTGCTCTCTGTATATCTGCTGCATATAAAAAGCATTAAACCTGAAAAAATCTATAAGTTCACATGCTGAATCAATTTCTGCCTGGAAAACATTTTTGCTCTGACAGAGCATTGTAGCAGCATTTACTGTTGCCCTGTATGGTCCAGAAAGCAAGTCAGCAGCCTTTTGAAATATAAATGCTCTTTCTTCCCAGTTAATAGATTCCCAAGTTTTTTTAGCTTTCAAAGCTTCTTCTATCGCATATTTAACTTCCTGTGCTCCGGCTTTGTGGTATACTGCAAGTTTGTGCTTATGATCATGAGGCATGCGGCATTCCCCAAGACTTCCAGTTTTTATTTCCTTTCCGCCTATTATAAGAGGTATTTCCAGTACTGTATTTTTTAGTTCGGTTATTTTCTCCATTACGGCTTTTCTTTCAGCACTACCAGGCGCATAGGAAAAAGTAGGCTCATTATAAGGCCTTTGAATAGATATGATACCATTATCCATTAATATCCCCTCCATCAACTTTTATACATACAAATTATACTACCGAAGGTTCGAACAGTAGTTCGCCTTTTTCAAACCGTTTATAGTTGAGTTCAATATCAATACTCAACTTTTTACCAAGAACCATTTCTGATATTAATTTTCCAACCATAGGTGCAATCATAAACCCATGTCCGCTGAAACCACATGCCATGTAGAAATTTTCAGCTTCATCGGCTTTACATATTAACGGCTGTCTGTCTTCAGTCATGGTATAAAGACCAGACCACTGTCTTACCACACGAAGATTTTTCAACGGAGGAAGTAGCCATACTGCCTTTTCAGCCATTTCCTCAAGAAACCTCCATGAAGAGTTAATATTATAGTCTTTGGGTTCGTTAGGATCACCATAACCCATTATAAAACTCCCTTGCGGAGATTGCTGGCAGT
>JAKJGQ010000073.1 GCA_022704305.1 Thermotogae bacterium
AAAAATACTTTAAAAAAGTTAAATTTGATATGATCATTTATTCTACCCCTCCAATTACTTTTTATAAAATAATCAATTTTTTTAAAAAAAAGGATAATGCAATTTCTTACCTAATGCTTAAGGATATTTTTCCGCAAAATGCTGTCGATATAGGATTAATTAAAAAAACATCCTTTTTATATAAATATTTTAGGAAAAAAGAAGAAAAACTTTATGATATTTCAGATTTCATAGGCTGTATGTCTCCACGAAATTGTGAGTATATTTTAAAACATAATCATATTGATAAAGAAAAAATTGAAGTTTTTTCTAATTCTATAAAAATTTCTGATTTTTCCGCTCCACCAGCCTATTTGGATGTTCATGAAAGATACAGTATACCTAAAAACAAAGTTCTTTTTTTGTACGGTGGCAATCTGGGAAAACCACAAGGAATTGATTTCTTAATTAATGTCATAGATAATTTTGAGAAATTGGAAGATATCTTCTTATTAATTGTTGGTTCAGGTACAGAGTACAGAAAGATTGAAAGTCATCTTTCTGTAAGTAAGATATGCAATACAAAACTGATTTCATTCCTTCCAAAAAGAGATTACGATAGCATTTTAAAAAAGGCCGATGCTGGTCTGATTTTTTTAGATAAGAGGTTTACAATACCTAACTTTCCATCAAGACTTACTGCATACATGGATTATGCTTTGCCAATAATTGCTGCAACCGATAAAAACACAGATATAAAAGAAACTTTAGAACTTTCAGAATGTGGTTTTTGGTGTGAAAGCGGCGATACAGGATTATTCATGAAGTATGTGGATATTCTTTCTAGGGATAAAGAGAAAAGAGTAAAGATGGGGAAAAATGGAAGGAAGTATCTTGAAAAAAATTATAATATTGAGAAAAATATAGACATTTTACTTAAGCATCTATATAAAACGGAGGCATAGATATGTTTAAAGAAAAAACACTTATGATAACCGGAGGAACCGGATCTTTTGGTAATGCTGTTTTAAAGAGGTTTCTTGAGACCGGTGTGAAAGAAATAAGAATATTTTCAAGAGATGAAAAAAAACAGGATGATATGAGAAAATTATACAATAACGATAAAATAAAATTCCATCTTGGAGATGTACGTGACATACAGAGCATTAAAAATGCAATCCATGGTGTGGATTATATTTTTCATGCTGCTGCTCTTAAGCAGGTTCCTTCATGCGAATTTTTTCCGATGCAAGCAGTACAGACAAATGTTCTGGGAACAGAAAATCTTCTTACTGCAGCCATTGAAAGCGGAGTCAAAAAAGTTATCTGCTTATCGACAGACAAAGCAGTTTATCCAATTAATGCCATGGGAATATCAAAAGCTATGATGGAAAAGGTTTTTGTAGCTAAATCGAGAACTGTAAATCCCCAACAGACTCTTATATGCGGTACAAGATATGGTAATGTAATGGCTTCAAGAGGATCTGTAATACCGCTTTTTATTGATCAGATTAAGAACCGCCAGCCGATTACAATAACCAATCCTGATATGACAAGATTTCTCATGAGTTTAGAAGAAGCTGTTGAACTGGTAGTTTTTGCTTTTAAAAATGCAAATACAGGTGATATAATGGTTCAAAAAGCTCCCGCATCAACAATCAGAGATCTTGCCCAGGCAGTAGTAGAACTTTTTGATCCTGCGACTGAAATAAGGATAATAGGAACTAGGCATGGTGAAAAATTACATGAAACGCTGCTTACCAAAGAAGAATATGCAGTGGCTCAGGATCTTGGAAGTTACTATAGGATTCCTGCTGATCAGAGAGACTTAAACTATAATAAATATTTTGTAGATGGTGATGAAAAGCTATCATCGGATAAAGAATACAACTCCTTTAATACTCAAAGGCTAAATGTTGAGCAGGTTAAAGAAAAACTTCTTACTCTTGAGTATGTAAGGCAGGAGCTGGAAGGTTGGGAGAAAAGATGAAAATACTTGTAACCGGTGCAAAAGGTTTTGTTGGTAAAAATCTTATCTCTGAGTTACATAACAAAGGTTACGATGAAATCTTTGAATACGATATTGAAACAGATAAAACGATGCTTGAGACTTACGCGAAACAGTGTGAGTTTGTTTTTCATCTTGCTGGAGTAAACAGACCAAAAGATGAAAAAGAGTTTATGCAAGGAAACTTTGGATTTACTTCTGAACTACTTGAACAGCTTAAAAAACATAGAAATAAATCTCCTGTACTAATAACCTCTTCGATACAAGCTGAAAAAGATAATCCTTATGGCATAAGTAAAAAGGCTGGAGAAGAGTTGCTTTTTAGCTACAGTAAAGAAACAAATACAGATGTTTATGTCTACAGACTTGCCAATTTATTCGGCAAATGGAGCAAACCTAATTATAATACTGTAGTTGCAACCTTTTGCCATAATATAGCAAGAGATATCGAAATAAAAATAAATGATCCTGAATATGAACTTACTTTATGCTACATCGACGATGTGGTTGAAGAATTTATAAGAGCTCTTGAGGCAGAGCCTACAAGAAATAATGAATTTTGTGAGGTTCCGATTACTCATAAAATCAAACTAGGCAAACTTGCGGAAATAATAAAAAGCTTTAAAGAATCACGTCTGAATCTATCTGTTCCGGAACTAAATGATCCGCTTATCAAAAAACTTTATAGTACGTATTTAAGTTTTCTTCCAACAGATAGTTTTTCGTATAGCTTGAAAATGAATTGTGATAACAGGGGTTCCTTTACCGAATTTTTACGTACGCAGGAAAAAGGCCAGGTTTCTGTAAATATTTCAAAACCAGGAATAACAAAGGGTAATCATTGGCATCACACAAAAACAGAAAAATTTCTTGTCGTAAAAGGAACCGGACTAATAAGGTTTAGGAAAATAGATTCAAATGAAATAATTGAATATAAAGTTACCGGAGAAAAGCTAGAGGTTGTGGATATACCGCCGGGATACACCCATTCTATAAAAAATACAGGAAACGAAGATATGGTAACGGTTATGTGGGCAAACGAAGCATTTAATCCTGAAAAACCTGACACTTATTATTTGGAGGTTTAAAATAGATGAAAAAGCTTAAAGTACTTACAGTAGTAGGAACTAGACCAGAAATAATAAGACTTTCCCGTGTAATTAAGAAGTTGGATGAATCCCAAGCCATAGCCCATACACTTGTTCATACAGGACAAAACTATGACTATGAACTGAATGAAATTTTTTTTAAGGATCTTAATCTAAAAAAACCTAATTATTTTTTAAATGCAGCCACAGGAACAGCTGTAGAGACAATTGGGAATATACTTGTAAAAATAGATCCAATTCTGAATGAAGTCAATCCGGATGCATTTTTGGTATTAGGAGATACGAACAGTTGTCTTACGGCTATTGCTGCTAAGAGAAGGCATATACCTATTTTCCATATGGAGGCAGGAAACAGATGCTTTGATCAAAGGGTTCCGGAAGAAACTAACCGGCGTATAGTCGATCATATATCGGATATAAATATGACTTACAGCGATATTGCACGCGAGTACCTTATAAAAGAAAATTTTCCTGCTGATAGGGTTATAAAAACAGGTAGTCCGATGTATGAGGTAATCAATTCTAAGAAAGAAGATATAGAAAAATCGGATGTGCTTGAAAAATTAAGCCTTGAGAATGGTAAGTACTTTGTGATATCAGCACATCGTGAAGAGAATATAAATTCTGAAGAAAATTTTGTGAATCTTATAGAAAGCCTTAATGAAATTGCAGATAAGTATAAAATTCCTCTGATTTTTAGCACACATCCCAGAACAAGAAAGATGATTGAATCCAAAGAAACGGTTCTTAATCCATTAATTTCACTTATGAAGCCATTAGGCTTCAACGATTATATAAAACTACAGATTAATTCTAAGGCTGTGTTGAGCGATAGCGGAACTATAAGTGAAGAATCTTCAATATTGGGATTCAAAGCGCTTAATATTCGTCAAGCACATGAAAGACCTGAAGCAATGGAAGAAGCAGCAGTGATGATGGTAGGATTAAAAAAAGAAAGAATACTTCAAGGGCTTGAAGTATTGGAAAATCAGAAGAGTAAAACACTGAGACTTGTTTCTGACTACAGTATGCCGAATGTATCAGAAAAAGTTTTGAGAATAATTATTTCATATACTGATTATATCAATAGAGTTGTTTGGGGAAAGTAAATTTTTAAAAATAAGATTTGGAGGTTTATCATGAGAAATGATTATAAAATTCTTGATACTGAAAAAACATATTTTATTACAGGAGTTGCTGGATTTATAGGTTTTACACTAGCAAGAAGGCTTCTGGATGAAGGATGCAGAGTAATTGGTCTTGATAATATTAATGATTACTATGATGTAAAATTGAAGAAATCGAGGCTAGAGATAATAAAAAAGTATAACAATTTTATTTTTTTTCAAAATGATTTACAAGATAAAAAAGAACTGGATTCTATTTTTGGAAAAACAAAAATTGATATTGTTATAAATCTTGCTGCACAAGCAGGAGTACGGTATAGCATAACCAATCCTGACATATATATTCAATCGAATATAGTAGGTTTTTTGAATATTCTTGAAGAATGCAGACATCATAATATTGAACACCTTGTTTATGCATCTTCAAGCTCTGTGTATGGTATGAATGCTGTGATGCCTTTTTCTGTTCATCAAAACGTAGATCATCCTATAAGCCTATACGCTGCAACAAAAAAATCAAATGAATTAATGGCTCATACATACAGTCATTTATATGGGTTGCCAACAACAGGATTAAGATTTTTTACTGTATATGGTCCTTGGGGAAGACCAGATATGGCATTGTTCTTATTTACAGATGCAATTTTAAACAATAAAACTATAAATGTATTTAATAATGGAAAAATGAAAAGGGATTTTACGTTTGTTGACGATATTGTCGAAGGTGTAACAAGATTGCTCAATAATCCACCAAAAGAAAACAGAGAATGGGATAAAGAAAAGGCAGATCCAGCGACCAGTTCTGCTCCATATAAACTTTATAATATAGGGAATAACAATCCTGTCGATCTTATGGACTATATAGAAACTATAGAAAAAAAATTAGGGAAAATAGCAAAAAAGAATTTTCTCCCGATGCAAGATGGAGATGTTCCGGCGACATATGCAGATGTTACTGATTTAATAGAAGATGTTGGTTTTAAGCCACAAACAACTATAAATGAAGGAATAGGAAAATTCATTGATTGGTATAAAGAATATTATAAAATATAAATATGGAAGTGAAAAATATTATGCTTAATAGGAAAATAAGAATAATACTTATCTCTCCTCTACCACCTCCGGTAAGTGGAATTGCTTCTTGGACAAAAAGAATAATAGATTGGACTGCAGATAAAAAAAACATAGTTATAGATACTGTTAATACCGCTGTAATTGGTAAAAGATTGAAAAAAATTAATTCAAGAAGGAATTTTTTTGAAGAATTTTTACGATCTATAAAGATACTTACATCCTTGAAGAAAAAAATTTTTTTATTTTCTCCAGATATTGTTCATATAAACACACCTTGCGGAAAATTTGGATTGTATCGAGATTTTCTTTGTGCGAAGATTGTCAAAAGAAATAATATAAAATTAGTGGTGCATTACAGATGTAATATTGAAGATCAAGTTGGTAAAAGTAAGTTTTTAAATAGAATTGTCATAAAGTTAGCACATTTGGCTGATGAAAATCTTGTTTTAAATGATTTTTCAAAAAAATATCTGAAAAAAATATCTGGAAAAGATAGCATTTTTTTACCAAATTTTATTGAGAGTGAAGCACTAACAAAAGAAAAAAGAAATATTTCACAATCAATACAAAATATTTCTTTTGTAGGGCATGTTCAAGAGAGTAAAGGAATATTAGAAATAATATCCTTATCAAAAAAATTTTCTAATAAAACCTTCAAACTTGCTGGTCCCGTATCTGATAGTTTGGACATTAGTAGATTACCAAAGAATATTGTTCTTTTAGGTTCAATAGACAAGAAAAAAGTTTCAGAATTACTTATAAATTCAGATTTGTTTTTGTTTCCAACACACTCGGAAGGATTTCCAAATGCTTTGCTAGAAGCCATGGCTTCGGGTTTGCCTGCAATAGCTACAGATGTTGGAGCAAATAGAGATATGCTTGAGGATAAAGGAGGAGTTATTGTATCTAAATTTGATGTTGATAAAATGGAAAAAGCTATTCAATATTTAGAACCCAAAGATATAAGGGAAGAAATGTCTATATGGGAAATAAAAAAAGTCAAAAACGAATATATCTTAGATAGAGTTGTTCCAAGGTTACTTGAAATATATGAAAAAATCTTAAAAATTAGTTAAATAATTTATTATTAGTATTTAAAGGAAACAGCGACTATACTGTATCTTAAAAGTAGAGTCGACAAACACCCCAAAAATTGATAAAATAAAATCAAAAGAAGAGGTGTTTAAAAATGAGAAAGTACAGTAAAGAATTCAAAGAAGAAGCATTGAAACTATCAGATGAAATAGGAGTGAAAAAAACATCTGAACAACTAGGTATCCAGTATTATACAATATCATGCAGGAGAAGGAACCATAAAAAGGAATTATTAAAGCCTGTACACAGATGATGAGATACGATTACATATTGTTGAACTCGAACGTGAAAACAGTGAATTGAAGAAAGCTAACGATATTTTAAAGGATGCACTTGGTTTTTTCGCAAAAGACCGGAAGAAGTAAAAACATCAGAACGACATCTGTTTATACTGGAGTTTAAGGACAAGTATACTGTAAAAAAGATGTGTATGGTGGTTGAAGTAAGCGAATCCGGATAATACCGCTGGTTAAAAAATCGCGAAAGACAGACACACCGGCAGCTTCTTCTGGTCAAAATCAAAGAAATACTTGCAGAACATCCGGATAACAATAATTATGGAGTAAAGAGAATTCAAAGAGGTCTTATACAAAAGGGAATAAATGTAAGCATTCGTACAGTATACAGAGCTATGAGAGAAAACGGTTTGATTCATAAACGCAGGATTCCTCACACAATAACCAAAGCAACTACAGAAATACAGAAAAAAGATAATATTATAAAACGTGACTTCAAGGCAGATAAACCATTAACGAAGCTTCTGACAGATATTACCCAAGTACAGTGTTCTGACGGTAAGCTCTATGTTTCTGCGGTACTTGACTGTTATAACGGTGAGATCATAGCTCTTGAAATGAGAGAAACCATGAAAAAGGAGTTATGTATAGATACGGTCAAACAGCTCGGAAAACTTAATAATTGCATATTACATAGTGACCGTGGAAGTCAGTATACAAGTACAGAGTTCAGAAAAGAACTAAACCAACTTGGGATAATTCAAAGTTTAAGCAGTACTGGACGATGCTACGACAATGCAAGAATGGAAAGCTTCTTTGCTACATTGAAGAAAGAAAAAATATATCGTATTCCTACTTACAAAATGACAAGAAAACAAGTAAAAAGAATAATATTCAGATATATCTTTTGTTATTACAATACACAGAGAATCACAAGCTTTAATCCGGATGGAATGACTCCTATAGCGTATCGTAAGCTTGCCTGTGAAACGTTGGCTTAACAATCAGACTACGGAAAATAGTAACGATAACCTTAGAAATCAAAACCAAGTTATTTTTCATTTTGGGTGTTTTGTACTATACATTTCTTGACATTTCCAATTTTTAATTCATGATGTTAACATTTATATGCGGAACAAAGTAAAAAAATTAAATTATTGATGGAGAAAAGTTTGAATAAAAAATTTTTTTTAGCTGTAATTATAGTAATTTTACTGTTTTGGACGGGAATTATACTTTTTTTGGGTTCCAGAGGACCTGTTGAATCGTATAATCAATCTGGCGGAGTATATAGTTTCCTAAAAAAAATTGATACTGTTCTGGATTTTACAAATAACAAGGTCTTTTTGGATTTTGAGTTGTTTTTGAAAAAGCTGTGGTTTGGAACGGATAAAGTATCTTCTATGGCGCTGTTAAGAAAAAGCGCCCATTTTGGTATATACTTTGTACTAGGAATAATATCGTTTATATTTTCTTTGGGTTACAGTAAAAAGTATCTTATGGCGGTTATAACTGGTGTAACCTTTCCTGCTTTTATAGCCTGTTTTGATGAGTATAACCAGGAATTTTTTGAGCGTGGAGCGGCACTTACGGATGTCATGATAGATATATCCGGTGCAGTTGCCGGAACGGTATTAGCAGTATGTGTTATACTTGTTGTGAAGTTGATTTTATATATAAAGAGGAAAAACGGGCAAGGGGAGAAAAAAGCGTAGGGCACATCCCTCCCGGCTAGCGCCGTACTCCCCTAAAGGGGAGAATAGAAGAACGTTATCACATGAAAGAGGATAGTAAAGAGCACATCCCTCCCGGCTAGCGCCGTACTCCCCTGAAGGGGAGAATAGAAGGACATTATCGCATGAAAGAGGATAGTAAAGAGCACATCCCTCCCGACTAGCGCCGTACTCCCCTGAAGGGGAGAATAAAGCACAGATCACATCCCTTAGTTTTACTGTATTAAAAAAAGAAAAATGGAGAGGAAAGCATGAAAAAGTTTTGTTTCTGGATACTTTGTTTTTTTGTCTTATTCGGCTTATACGGTTGCATTATAAGAGGAAATGCGAATCCTGCTCCGCAGGCTATTTCTCCGTACAATGGAGAAGCTAAGTATATGGATCCTGATTTGTACAAGGAAAATGACCTTTATACTCTTAATTTTAACTGGACTTTTCCCACTACAATATCTACAAACCTGCAGTATGAATTTTATTACTCTGACTCTTCTTCCAACCTTGTTATTCCCGTAAAAACTGTTAATTCAAGGTCTACATCTTATCAGATAAATCTTTCTGAGGGAAAAACTTATTACTGGAAGGTAGTAGCATTAGATAGAAACACAGGAAAAGAATATCTTCCGACAGCTTATTCATGGAAGTTCACAATAGAGTTTAAAAAATAGAAGGGGAGGACTACGATGAAGTTTAAGCCGTTTATGTTTATA
>JAKJGQ010000074.1 GCA_022704305.1 Thermotogae bacterium
TCTTGCTATAGGAAGTTCCGCCGCATATGCACTTGCTAAGTTTAAAATGCGCGGGAAAAATTTTGTGCTTTCGCTTATACTTTCTGTATCTATGTTCCCCGGAATTGTTATTGTTTCACCACTTTATATTTTATTTCAGCAGATGGGAATTATAAATTCTTTCGCATCTTTGATTCTTCCGTATCTGACTTTTTCCCTTCCGCTTACTATATGGACACTGCATTCTTTTTTCCAGCAGATTCCGGACGAGCTTGTAGAGGCAGCTTCAATAGATGGAGCATCACCTTTTAAGACTTTTATAAAAATAATAACTCCCCTTGCTGCTCCAGGAGTTTTTACCGCTGCCATTCTTACGTTTATAGGCGCGTGGAATGAACTGCTTTTTGCTAAAATTTTTATAACAGATTCAAAAAAATTTACCGTTCCTGTTTCTTTGATTCTTTTTCAGGGACAGTATGATTCTGCATGGAACCTGATAGCAGCTTCTTCGGTAGTTATAACTCTTCCTTTGATAATAATGGTCTTGTTGCTTCAGAAATATATAATTGCAGGTTTAACCGCAGGTGCAGTAAAAGATTAAAAACTGCCGCTAGTTTAAGCGGCAGTTTTTAATCTATAGATCTGATAAGGTTTTCATAGTATTTTATGATGTCGATATAGTAAGAGTCCGGCTTTAATCGTGAAATAATATCAATCTGAGATGCATCTTTCCCAATCAGTATTCTTGTCTTGTCTTTTTTTATTCCCTGAATAATAAGGTATGCAGCTTCCAATGGGTCTGTCGTGAATGAAGCTTCTTCAATTTTGACAGCTCTTTCTTGAATCTTTTGATCGGCTGCTGTTGTTGCGCTTCTAGAATTTTTGGCTATATTGGTTTTTATCCCTCCGGGAAAAACCGTGCTTACTGTTATATTGGAATCATAAAGCTCCATTCTGAGGGATTCGCTGAATCCTCTCACAGCAAACTTACTGGCACAGTAGGCACTCTGACTGTGCATACCCACTAAACCGTAGACACTTGAGATATTTGCTATGTAGGCTTTAGGCCTCGTTAAAAGAAAAGGGAGGAAGGTCTTTGTCATGTAAAGTACTCCCCAAAAATTTACACTAAATGTCCATTCATAAAGCTCGTAATCGCTTTCGCCTACCCGTCCGCTTGATGCAACTCCTGCATTATTGACAAGAATATCTATATCACCGAAATCATAAATAACTTTTTTAGCAAGTTCCTCTACCATCTGTCTTTTTGAGACATCGCATACGTAGCTTTTAACTTTTGATAAAGGATAATGTTTGTTTATAATGGAGAAGCTTTCTTCAAGACCTTTTGAATCTATGTCACACAGAACAACGCTAGCTCCCTCACTGGCGGCAGAAACTGCCAGTGCCTGCCCGATCCCAGATCCGGCACCTGTTACAAGCATTACTTTGTTTTTAATCTGCATATACTCCTCCAGCTCAGTTTACTTCTTTAATCATTGTGGTTATGCTGCTGAACCCCATATCATTGTAAAAAAGTGATTTTTTTGTTCTTACAGCTTTAAATCCAAGTTTTTCATAGAGCTTACGTGCATTTGTATTAGTATCTATAACATCAAGCCTTATGTTTTTGAATTTCATAGCAGACGCGTAATAAAAAAGAGTTTCAATCATCCTTCTTCCTATCCCCAAACCCCTTGCGGACTTTTCAACCGTTATCCCATCCATCAAAAGCTGTCTATCCTTATGTTTTCGGTAGTAAAACCTACACAAAAAACACTTAGCGATACCTTTAAAAATTCCAAACCTCTTTATAAAATCTGAAAATCTGAAATTCACAAATCTGTGCTTTCCATACTGAAATCCGCATATACCCAATAATTTTCCTTCATTATATGCTGAAATGCAATAATTAAGATTCAATCCGCTGCCTATAAGATTCAAAAAAGTACTCTCATTTTTTATAATATGTCTGAACTTTCCATAAAAAGCCTCTATAAACAACATTCCGGCCCGAAATCTATCCTTAGGGCTTATCCCCTGTCTTATTATTATTTTCTCCATTTTTATCACCCTTAAAAAGTATGCCTTATTTTTAAAAAAAATTCTTATCCAAAATTGCTGAAAAAAAATTCCGCATCCTCAAAAATAATGCGGAATTTATACTTCTATAGGAACTCTTATTTCAATATGATTACCATGACTATGGCTCTTTCTATAAAACTCATATGCCGGCGCATTTTTGAACTTTATGCTGTTTTGCAACGGCCATATTAAAAACACCCATTCATAAGCTTTTATAAGCTTTTCATAGTTTCCGTAAAAATTGAAACATGCAAATAAGCCTTTTTTAAGCACATTATCAGCACTATAAAATGTGTACATATCATTAAAAGTGCATTTCTGACTTTCGGAATTCTTGATAAAGCACAGATCAAATCGGCACTTGTCAGGGGGAGTAATCTTCGGATTATCGTATATAATGCCGAATGCTTCTGGACATGCTTCGTCGCATCTTTCACAGATACCGTCTTTTTGTATAAGCTTGCTCAGAACCCGATAATCCATAAAAAAACGTTTGTACCGGTAAAAGATATCTTCAGTTTGCTTAACTTCGATACTTTTTATTCCGGTTTCTATAAACTTTAACTGTCCGTACTCTTTGCAAATCAATTGTTTTAGATTACGTGGCGGAATTTTAAAATACTTTCTGAAGGTTCGTGAAAAGTTTGATATCCACGAATATCCATTTTCAACAGCAATCTCAGAAAGACTTTTATCTTCCTGCATCATCATATTTACAGAACTTTCCATTCTGAGCCTGCGGATATATTTTTTTAGAGTTTCTCCAGTATACTCTTTGAATATCCTGTGAAGATGATACTTTGAAAAATGTACACGTTCAGAAAGTTCTGAGAGAGTTATATCTGTTGTCAAGTTCTGCTGGATGTAGTCTATCAATGAGTTGACAAGTATTTCATGCTTTTCTTTATTTTTCATTCCTTTTTTCTTTCTCCTTTCGTGGACTCTTATTCTAATTTTACTGAAAAATTCATACTTTTATTATAAAATTCCTATGAAATATCTTTCGGGGAGGTAGTTAACTTGCTTTTTGACAGTCATATACATACAACTTTTTCAACAGATTCGAAAATGAAGATTGAAGATGCTATAAAAAAATCTTCTCAAAATAATATCGGTCTGATTATTACCGAACACCTGGACTATAAGTATCCAAAAGAAAATCTCTTTATCTTTGATGTGGACAAGTATTTTGAGTCTTATCTTCCTCTGAGGTCAGCTTCACTTTATCTTGGCGTTGAGATGGGTATGAGGACAGACTGTCTTGAGGAAAATGTAAAAACTGTTTCAGATCATGAGTTTGATTTCGTACTTGGATCAGTTCATCTGGTGGACGGTATTGATCTTTTCCTTCCCTCTTACTACGAGGCTAAGACAAAACAGCAGGCATATGAGCGCTATCTTGAATATATATATGAGTGCCTCCGAGTCTACGATTTCATAGACAGTCTGGGTCATATAGATTATATAGCCCGCTACAGTCCATACCAGGACAAGGAATTTTACTACTCTCAATACTCGGAAGTTATAGACAGTATTCTTAAAATTCTTGCAGAAAATGGAAAGTCCATTGAGATTAATACCAGAAGATTTGAAAACCCTTCTTCAGTAACTAATCTTATTCCGCTTTATAAAAAATTCAAGGAATTGGGTGGAAAAACAGTCACTATAGGCTCTGATGCCCATAACGTCCAGACAGTATCAAAGGATTTGGATAAAGCCCTTTATATAGCTCAGGAATGCGGTTTGAAGCCTGTGTACTATAAAAACAGAACCCCGTTCTACTGCTTCTGAGAACGGGGATTATTAATAGTTCGGCATTACCTCCAGCTCAAGACCCCATGAATTTCTGCGTCCCGGAAGGATTTCCATGACAGCATGGTTATTATAGGCTCGCATTATAGAATCATAGTAACCCGTAGACGGTTCAAGCGCACAGTTGTACTGGTTTTTGTATCCGCCCTCGTTTATCCAAACTCCTAGATACGGAATTTTTTTTTCATTGAAGTTCATCTTGCACAAAAGCTGGTTCTTATTAAGTGTAAGAGATGCCTGTCCTGTCTTTAGCTTTCCGCAAACGTAGTATTTTTCTGTTTTATTAAGCATTGGCGAACCTACTCTGTCCAGCCTGTAATCTCTTGCCTGAAGATCTTTGGCTACCGGAAAGCTGTGAAGTGTCTCGGCTTTTCCAAGAACAGAACTGTCATGCACATTTATCACTTTATCTGCAGGAAGAAAGATTTGGGTCATTTCATCACATGCGAGCAACCCATGAAATGCCCATATACCAAGTATGCTTTTTTTAGAGTTGTTTGTGATTACATAGTCAAGAAATATTTGATTGTTTTTTACTTCAATAACACGTTTGAATGAATACTCAAGCTCAGTACCACCGACCTGTGTTATGACGCGAGAACGGTCTATGCTTGCGCCCCATGGAACAGACCACAGCTCGCCGTGATCCTTCAATGTAACCATATTTGAAATGCCATAAGGATAATCTGATACGTCTATGTTCGGAAACATTTCATCTATTCCTGAAGTATCGTACTTTTCAAAGCTATCTCCATAAACAGGTATTCTGTATGGTTCTGACGGCTGAAAAAGAACTTCAAACTTCTGAGGTTTATAGATGATTGAAGCTATCTTGCCTCCTATTTCCGGAATAATTGTCATCTTTATATGATTGTTTTCAATAAATATACTGTCAAATCCTTGATAACTTCCCTGGAATATTCTCACAGTAACACCTCAGTATACTTTTCTGGTGCCATCATCGCTGATAATTGTATAAAAACCGGCTTGTATTCCTGTTTTTTCTGTGTACTGCCTGTCCACTTCACTTATAAACTCAGCGGAAAGAGCTTTAGCCACCAGGGCAATGGCACAGCCGCCAAAGCCTGCCCCTGTCATCCTGGCTCCTATACAGCCTTTTTGTTTGAGCGCGGAATCAACGATGGTATCAAGTTCAAAGCCGGTTACTTCGTAGTCGTATTTTAAGGAAATATTAGACTGTATCATTAGGTTTGAGAAGTTCATAATATCCCCACATTTAAGACTTTCAACTGCTTTTAACACCCTTTGATTCTCTGTTATAGCGTGTCTGCATCTTTTCTTTATAACCGGGTCTTTTACAGCGTCTTCAATCTGACCAAGAGTATATCCGGTCAAAGCTTTTTCTCCATACTTTCTGCTAAGCTCCAAGAGTGCCAGATCGCATTCATCTCTTCTTTGATTGTACTTTGAGTCGGACAGCTCCCTTTTTTTATTTGTATTCATTATAATAAGACTGTACTCTCCCATATCTGCAGGAACATACTCATAAGCCATACTTGCACAGTCAAGCTTAACAGCAAACCCTTTCCTTCCCGCAGCAACGGCAAACTGATCCATTATTCCGCATTTTACACCGACAAAAATATTTTCGGCTTTCTGACATAGCCGTGCAATTTGCAGCATATCTATCTTTGTTTCTTCCAGAACAGAACTGAATATGATGTATGCTGTCAGTACTTCAAGACTGGCCGAAGAAGACAGACCGGCTCCCTGAGGAAGATCACTTTTTATTACCATATCAAATCCTTTAAAGCTGTATCCTTCTTCAATTATAAGTTTAATAACGCCCTTTGGATAGTCTCCCCAAACGGGAGTTCCCCGAGCTATCTCTTTTTTTATATCTATAAGTACTTCATCTGCAGCATTATCAGAAAATATTCTTATAATATCCGAGTCATTAAATGAAACACAGGCGCTTATTCCAAGAGATATAGCCATAGGAAAAACAAAGCCTCCGCTGTAGTCTATATGTTCGCCTATGAGATTTACTCTTCCTGGTGAAAAGAAAAACTCTTTTTTGAAAGACTTTTGTCCGAATCTTTTATAAAAAAGTTCTTCCATCTCTTTTTTGTCTATCAAGTACCTCACTTCCTTTTGCAAAAGCTATATTTCTAAAATTTTGCATATAAAAGAAAATACCTGTACTATACTTTCCGGGGATGAGTAGTCTATTATAAAGCTCTGTCAGGTCACTGGAGTTTGTCATTTATCTGACGGCATATGTCTGCGCGCATCCTCAAGAAAGCTTACTGCCTGTCTTAAATGAGGTATTACTATTGACCCTCCTACAATGAGAGCAATATCAAATGCTTCAAAAAACTCTTCGTCTGTAACTCCGTTTTCTATACACGTCATTATATGATAGTCTATACAGCCTTCGCATCTTAAAACCATTGAAGCCACAAGTCCCATAAGCTCTTTATACTTTGTGCTTATTGCTCCGGGCTGATAAACTGCTCCGTCTATATTGAAAAATCTTTTCGTATTGGTGGTTCCTTTTTCCAAAATCTTTTTGTTCATCTCTTCACGCCAGCTTATAAATTCATCATAAAGCATATTTGTCGCTCCTTATATTTTTTTTATAAGTTCGTGCTGCATGGTAAAAAGTTTGCATCCGAAAGAGTTTAGGAAACCGTTTATGTCCTTATCTGAATCTTCCACGTTCAGAATACTTAAAGGCTTATCAGAAACAGCCAGACATGCTTTAAGCAAGAGTGTTCCGGCACCGTTGCCTCTGAAGTTTTTCTTCACGGCAAGCTGTGCAAGATCTCCGGTTGAAGGATAAAGAACAGCATAGGCCATAAGCTCCTGTTTTTTATAAACCCCAAGAAAAGCTTTTTTATCCTCGCTTCTGTTGACAGAACTCTCAGAGTTCTGCCATGAAGGCTGAACATCCCAAAAAGACCGAAACTCTCTCCAGTTTATATAAGAAAGCTTTTCAACCCTCAGATCCGTATCCTTCAACTTTTTTGCAGAACTGTAATCTTCCTTTGCCACTCTATAACAGTTAAAGTTGCGTGAAACCTGAAAGCCTTTTTGAGTATATATATTAAAAGCTTTTTCATTTTCCTTGAGTACTTCAAGAACATATTTTTTTATACCGTTCTTTTTCATCTTAGGAATAAGAAAATCAAATATGCTGCCGGTTATTTTTTTTCCTCTGAACTCAGGTATAACTCCTGTTCCGGTATCGTATGCTGTCATTTCACCATTTATAATATCAACACCGTTTAGGATGAACCCTACAAGTTCCCGCCCTTCAAAACATCCTGCCGAAAGGCTGTACACCACTCCCCTTCTCTTAAGCATCTCATAAAGCTTCTCACGCGGCATATCTATTTTTATTGCATAATCAGAAAAAGCCTTTAAAAAGGCAGTATGTACACTATCAAAATCATTTTCGGACAGTACCCTGAAATCCATATTCTCACCTTAGTTTATAAAAATCTGTTTTTACATTCAGTTATATTATATCAAAAAATCCCCTTTTTAAAGGGGATTACATTGAAGGTTGCATTTCAAAAACAAGTATTCCGGCATTAAGTCTTATGTCCATATCCGGATTAAGCCTGTCCTCCTTGAGATTGTATATGTGTGTACTGTTTATTCCGCCGCTTCTGTCCATTCTATAGGTGCTTTCTTTTTCAACGTTAAATTTTATATTGGATATTCCGGCTTTCATGTTTAGGATAATGGGCTCTTCTATCCTGCCGAAAGAACTTACACAGTTAATTACTCCGCAGTCTGCTTTTATTCTTTTTATGCTGTTATGCATATCATCAGTTCTTAGATCAACCACTCCGGATTTAATCTGAATATAGTAGCTGTACTTTGCAGGAAGCTTAAGGGAAATACGTTTGTTGAGCTGAAGCATAGAATGAAAATCGTCTGTTGCAAATGTGATGGTCTTTCCTTCGTTTACTACTGCAAGCTTTCCGGAATCGATATTGTGGCTTCCCACTATCTCAGGTTCAGAAAGAGTATCGTCGGTAAGAATATCGATAGCTATCGACCCGGTTTCAAATATTATAGTTATCTCTTGGGCAGAACTGTCAAAAGTTTCATTTATACTGTCCTTATAGTATCCGTAATCATAGCTGTCACGGTTGATAAAAGCATTTGGCGTAGGTGAGAACGGATTGAAGAAAAGCATGAGGACAAAGATAACCGAAAGACCCATGCTTATCCATTTTATCCACCTAAGTCCTTTTATAGTAGAAAGGATTCCCAAGCCTATAAAAATAAGTATAACCGGCCATAAAGAAAGAAAATTAAACATTACCGTGGTAAGAACTCCAAGAGAAAAACCATTTACTATAAAAAGTACTCCAAGTATTATGATAAATATAGCAAAGCCTATCATTATTTTTTCTCCTTTATGATCCTAAAGAAAATAACACCACCGATAGCTATAAATAATATGCCTATGAAAACCTTCCATGAGACATTAAAAAACCAGCTCAGATTAAAAAAGTTGTTGGCAATGAAGTACATTCCCATAAGAAGGAAAACTGCTCCTATAATCACCTTAACCATGCTGGAAACACTTTCATCGTTATCCCGCTTGACTTTGCCGTCGGAACTTACATCATACATCTTCTCTCCGGTCTGAGGATTATAGTTATAGGATGAACCAGATTGCGCCTGGCTGTTCTGTGACTGCTGATATGGCTCGGTTGGAATTATTATCATAGCTATTATATAAAGTATTATTCCAGCACCACCTGCAAATATTGAAGCAATCCACAAAAGTCTCACTAACGTCGGATCAATTCCAAAATAATCCGCTATGCCACCGCATACTCCATCAATTACTTTTTCTGTTCGTGATTTATAAAGTCTTTTGCTCATTTTTACCTCCCGATAATCTGCCCTTAGAAGACAGTTCTTAGTAGACAAATATTACCATTGTCAGGAAAAGAATTCTTTTAATTTTTATTAAAAATTCACACAAAAACACTTCCCTAAAATAAATTCCATCAGGGAATCACAGCATCTTGTCAGTTATGACCGGGATTATTTCTCACTATTTCGATGGCCTTCATAACTTCAACTTCCATCTTGGCAAGATCTTGAAGCTTTATTTCAACTATCTTATTCATTATTCTTTCCTCTTCA
>JAKJGQ010000075.1:0-5524 GCA_022704305.1 Thermotogae bacterium
ATTACAGTATAGCAGATTTCTCAAAGTTCTTGGAGAGGAACTTTAATAACTACTACTTTTTATTATACGAGGTAATAAATGTTTAGTGTAGCCCAAGCTCAGGAGTATCTAAACACAATTTTGAATCCTCAAGACTATGATGATTTCTGTTTTAATGGAGTTCAGATTGAAGGCTTGTCTGATGTTTCAAAAATTGCTTATGGTGTTTCTCTTAATGACGATTTTATTGAGAAAAGTATTGAACAAGGTGCCGAATTACTGCTTGTACACCATGGAATATTTGGAAAAGATTTCATAAACTTACATGGTGTAAAAAAGAAACGAATTGAAAAAATTATCAAGAACAGTCTTACTCTTATGAGTTATCATCTGCCGCTGGATATGAATATTCCTTATGGAAACAATATATCAGTCCTAAAAAAGCTAAAGTTGAAGTATCTAAAGACTATTGGTTTTGGAATGATCGGTGTATATGAGAAGCCTATTTCCTTTAATGAATTTAAGAGAAATTTATATGAGACTTTTCCTCGGTCAGAACTACAGATTTACAGAAATACAGAAATGATTTCAACTGTCGGAATTGTAACCGGTGACGGAAGTGGAGAAATTGAGAAGTATGAAGGATTGGTTGACACTTTTATAACTGGATCAGAAAAAGAATATACACGGAACTGGGTAAAGGAAAGCGGTATGAACTTTATAAATGCTGGTCATTATAATACTGAAATTTTCGGTATTTCAAATATTGCTAATCTATTAAAAATTAAATATGGAGCTGATATAATATTTATTGATGTTCCAAATAATTTGTAAGTATGATAAAAACAAATCGTTCAAGTATTGTATATGGAGGTAGAAATGAACGGACATGAACTTCTTTACGATGTAAAGTACTATGAAGCAGATTATAAGAAAAGAGTACTTATAACCAGTGTAATGAATTACTTTCAGGATCTTGTAGTGAAAGACAGCGAAAAAAAGCAAATAGGCCTTGATTTTTTAAAAGAGCGTGATATGGCATGGGTTATTGCCAAATGGGATATAGAGGTTAAAAAATATCCTTCATTTAAAGATACTTTGTTGGTAAAAACAATTCCGGTTGCTCTCAAGAGCTTTTATGCACACCGTCGTTTTGAAATATGGAATGAAAATTCAGAGCTTGTGATATCAGCAAATACTTTATGGATTCTTATAAATATAAAAACTAGGAAACCTGTAAAAATTGATGCACTGTTTTATGATGCATACGGACTTGATTACGAGAATACTGATAAACTTGATTTTGAGAAGCTCCAAATTCCTGAACAATTTACTGCTCAAAATGAGTTTACTATACGATACACCGATATTGATACCAATGAGCACGTAAATAATGTAAAGTTTGTGGAATGGGCTATGCAGACCATACCTTTCGAGGTTATAACTTCGAAAACACTTCACAGAATACAGATTGAATATAAAAAAGAAGCCTTGTACGGTGACTCTGTCTTATCATGCAGCAAGATGTTTAAAAAAGAAGATCTTTTTGAATTTCAGCATCTTATATGCGATTCTTCTATGGAAAAAGAGTTTGCAGTTCTAAAAAGCACATGGAAATGAAAGTCTAGTACATTAGTACTAGACTTTCATTATATTCTTTGTTTTGTTTATAGAGTAACGGAGTATGCTTACTATAAGTTCAATTATCACTAGAACGGTAATAACTATGAAGGCAACCTTAAGACCGATACTTATTCCTTTGCTTATCTCTTCTGCAATATCCGTTATTCTGAAATTTTCCATTTTAATAGTGGCAAACCATAGCAATATAAGGTCAAAGAAACCCTTTACTATATCCAAAAGTTCAGTATTTCTGTAGAACTTCACAGCATAAACAAGTATGTCAAATAACCCAACGAATAAGAAAGCAAAAAATATTGATTTATCAGAGATATTGATTACTTGTAATCCGCTTTTACTAAGAAGAACTGTTATTGCATCAATTCCGAAAAAAACAAACAGTGTAAAAACAGAAAAAAAGATTATTTTACTTATCATTTCACCAACTTTGGGAGGTTTTACTGCCAAAAAGGTAGAAAGATCTTTATATTCCCAAAAAGCGGCTATATTTTTTATTTTATACTTGGTCAGCATAAAGAAAAGAAAACATATTATTCCAAAAAGCATGAAATATGTGCTAAAGCATGTTCCTATAATTTCCAGTATAGATAAGAAAAGATTTTCTGGCTTAAAACTGGTGAAACTAATCCTAAAAACATTAGTAATCAGGTTAATTCCTATAATAAGAGCAAAAAATGTGTTTGTGAGCATAAATATATAATTTTTATATGAAGGGTCTATAAGTTCTTGTTCATCAGAGTATTCTTTAGCAACCTCTGCAGGTGAACCAAACTCACTTAAAATTTTTGATATACTTTCATCTGTAATCTGTCCGTATTTTTTTTCTGCTTTCTCAAGCACGACTGCTTCCAGTTCCTTTATAATATCTTCTTTGTTATCAGAAGTGTTTAGGTAAGCCTTCACCTGATTAAGATACTCATTAAGTTTTTCATTCATTTTCTTTCCTCCCATCGCTTAATTTTTGTAATATTAGATTCTGGATGCTCCAAATTTTCATAATTTCTTCTCTAAGTTCTTTTCCATACTTAGAGATGCTATAGTACTTTCTTGGTTTATTATCTACCACTTTCCACTCACTTATAAGAACTTCTTTCTTCTCGAGTCTCCTTAAAAGAGGATATAATGTATTTTCTTCAACTTTATATCCAATTTTTTCAAGACTATCAATGATATCGTATCCATAACTTGGCACATCTAGAAAAGTTAGTATGATCAACTGCAGAAAGCCTCTGTTCATTTCGGACGTGATATTCATGAGTTCACTTTGAATATCCATTGTGTCACCTCCTATACTGTCACTAACATTATACTATATGTCGCACAGTATAGTGTTAAGTAAAAAATACGTTTGTGTTATTATTATGTGAAATTCTTTTTTGATTTTTCTGAAAATCATGGCAGCACATATGGTCGGTTTATAAAAAACTTAGTGTATAATACTTTAGGGTGGAGAATATGGATGAAAAACTTCTTGATTCATATATACAGGAATTTCTTGCAAATTTAAAATTTATAAAAAGACGTTCTGATTCAACTGTAAAAGAGTATAAAAAAATTCTTACGTCATATAAAAAGTACCTTATCAAGATAGGTATAAATAAAGTTGCTTTTTTAACTTATCTTCAAGATATTTCCAATCTTTCGCAAAGAACAGTAAGATTAAGGATAATCGTTATAAGATCATTTCTTAATTATCTTTATGAAAGTAATTACATACAGGGTACAAATTATTGGAAACAGGCAAGAACTTCATTCCCACCAGAATCTCCTAAAGGACTTACCGAAAAACAGGTTGAGATATTGTTTTCAGTAATAGATGATTCATACGATGAAAAATTTTTTACTCTCCTTCTAAAAACTGGTCTCAGAATCTCCGAGGCACTTTCATTAAAGACAGAAAATATACTTTTTTATTCTGATTACGCAGAGATGATTGTTATAGGAAAGGGTAACAAGGAAAGAATTCTGAAAATATCTCTCAGTTATGCAAAGAATCTTGTAAAAGAAGCTAAAAAGATGATTTTTGAAGTAGAAACTTCCCGCGGAGAAACCTTTGTTCCAACTCAAAGAACCATGCAAAGAAAGTTTAAGCACTATACAGAAATAGCCAATCAGCTGATTGATTTTTTACGTTCAAAAGGGGAAAACATCAACTTTATATCTGCTACTCCACATTCCTTGAGACATACCTGCGCAAAAAATCTTCTAACCGCAGGAATGAATATTGAAGAAGTACGTTACATACTTGGGCATTCAAATATATCGACCACCGGAATATATCTTAGAACATCACAGCAAACCAAGATAATAGCAGAGATTTGATTATAAAAAATCATCAGGATTTTACTCCTGATGATTTTTTTGAGAAGCTAAAGAAGCAACCCAATCTTTATTATTCCATAACGCACATCCTGAAGAAGTTTCTTCAAGCTTGTCATGGTTTATTCTTATTTCATGCAAAAAATCAGATTTTAATGCTTCATCCAAAGATACTTCATTTATATTGCAGTCGGAATAAGGAGAAAACGGACATGGTTCTACATCTCCAAATGCACTTATATGCAAAAAGGCTTTGCCAGAAGAAAGACAGCCACCATACTCCTTCTCATCTCCGGGAAATGAAACGAAAATTCCATTAAACTTCTTTTTCATTTCTTTTGATATCTTTGCAAGATGATCTCGTTGATCCTGATCAATTACAAGCGAATCTGAACCACTGGTAGGAACATACTCGATAAAAAGAATCAGTTTACAGCCTTTTTTAAGCAAAGCATCTATGTATTCATCCGATGTAACCTGATCATAATTACTTTTTGTCACAGTTATTGACGCACCCCAAATAATATGGTTCTTATTAAACTTTTCAGATAGCTCTTTTAAAGAAGAAAAAACTCCTTTGCCACGTCTCTGATCGGTATTCCACTGGTCACCTTCAATACTCAGCACCGGAATAAGATTTTTCTGAGTTTTGAAATTTTCAAATATCACTTCATCCAGTAGAGTTCCGTTTGTAAATACTGGGAAAATTATATTTTCATTATTTCGTGTTATCTTAAAAATATCTTTTCTTAAAAGCGGTTCTCCACCAATTATAAATATAAGTGAAATACCTATTCTCTTTGCCTGAGTTACAATATCTGATATTTTTTCTGTTGATAATTCTTGTTTTTCCTTCCTTTTGTGCGCTTTTGCAAAACATCCTATACAACTAAGATTACATCTGTCAGTAATGCTTAAAAAAAGAAAAGGTGGAACATGTACCCCTTCTTTTTCTTTTTTATTGCGGAGTGATGCTGCTCTTAATTGATAACTAAGAGCTTTCAGTCCGAAAAAAATATACCTTGGATTAGTAATTATTACTTTTAATGATTCTTTCATGAATTTCATTACATCATTGTTGAAAGATACTGCATCTAATGATTCTTTATCCGTAAATATCACCTCAAAGGTTTATACAAACTTTAAAGTTTTTCCAATAAAAGGAAAAGTCCATATATTATTGCTTGCGGAGAAGGAGGACAGCCGGGAATAAACAAGTCTACCGGAAGAATTTCACTAAGGCTTTCCTTAACGGAGTAGCCATCTTTATAAACTCCATTTTCATATGTGCACGTTCCACATGCAATAACAATTCTGGGTTCGGCCATTGCATAATAAGTCTTTAAAAGAGCATGTTTCATATTTATGGCAACCGGACCAGTAACTATTATACCGTCTGCGTGACGTGGAGATGCCGCAAAAGTAATACCATAACGGGAGATATCGTAATATGTATTGTTAAGAGCACTAAGCTCTGACATACAGGCATTGCATGAACCACAGTCTACAGATCTCAATACGAAAGATCTTTTATAGATGCTGAAAATTTTCTTTCTCATTTCATCTGGATTGTTAATAAGCTGAG